>JACQFK010000445.1 GCA_016200125.1 Planctomycetota bacterium | reverse complement strand
CTTCGCCCCTGGGTGAAGGCGTCCCGGGTGTACTCGCGCCATCGCCGTCACCGTATCCCCACGACCTCCGGGGTGAAGGAGACCGGGAGCACGGAGCACTTCATCCATGTCAACTCGACGGGCTTTGCCCTCCTGCTGGCCGCCCTGGGAATCCCGGTCGGTCCCAAATCGACGCAGGACTGGGGAATGCCGCCGCTGCTCCGGCGCGCTCCTCTCTGGCAGCAGCGGCTTTTTCTGGCGGCGTTCTTCGGCGCCGAACTCAGCACGCCCCGGACCTTCCGCAAGGCCAATCACAATTTCCAGTGCCCGATCCTGGTCGTGGTCAAGCGCGAAGGCTTTATCGACAGCGGAGTGCGCTTCCTGGCGGAGCTGGCCAGGATGCTGGAGAAGTTCGGCGTCGCCTCGCTCACGGTCTCGCAGAGGAACGAGCAGATGAACCCGGACGGCCGGCGTTCCATCCGCCTGCGGCTCGTGATCTCCGGCAGCGACGGGAATCTCATTGCCCTGTGGAGCCGAGTCGGCTACGAATGCAACGCGAAACGATCCCGGCTGGGCGACCAGGCGGTCGCCTACCTTCAGCGCAAGAGGGCCTTCCTCAAGGTGAGGAACCTCCTTCGGCAGCGCATCCTGGAGCTTCGCGCCCTGGGCGGCTGGGGGGCGAGGAAGATCCTCGCCGCCGTCCCTGCCGGTCCGGTTCCGGTCAACCTGCGCTTCGTGGAGCGCACGATCTACGGCCGGGGGGAACGCCTGCTCCGGGCCTCCGCCGGCTTTCCCACGTTCGACGAATGGCGACGCGCCTCGGTGTCCGGAGGCCTGGTCTGGGAGGAAGTGGCCGCCCTCACGCCTCGGAATGACGTCCAGCGCGTCTTCGACGTCACCCTCGACCACCCGGACCACAACTTCGTTGCCAACGGCTTCGTCGTCCACAACTGCGGCGTCCGCATCGTCCGCACGGACCTGACCCGCGCCGACGTCCAGCCGAAGCTCCGCGAACTGGTGAAGAACCTCTTCCGCGTCATTCCCGCCGGCGTCGGCAGCGAGGGCGCCGTCAAGACCCCCCGCGGCGAGGACGCGATCCAGATCGTCACACAGGGCGCGAAGTGGGCGATCACCCACGGCTACGGCACGCCCGACGACCTCGACCACATCGAGGACGGCGGCCTCTACCCCGGCGCCGATCCCAAGGCCGTGAGCGAGCGCGCCTACTCCCGCGGCATGCCTCAAATCGGCACCCTCGGCAGCGGCAACCACTTCCTCGAGATCCAGGTCGTCGACGAGATCTACCGCAAGGACGTCGCCGACCGCTTCGGCCTGCAGATGGGCACCGTCTGCTTCTCGATCCACTCGGGCTCGCGCGGCTTCGGCTACCAGGTCTGCGACGACTTCCTCAAGACCATGATGAAGGCGAGCCGCGACTACGGCATCGAGCTGGCCGACCGCCAGCTCTGCTGCGCCCCCCTCCGCTCTCCCGAGGCGAAGCGCTACCTCTCCGCCATGGCCTGCGCGGCCAATTTCGCCTGGGTCAACCGGCAGGTCATGACCGCGCTCACTCGCCAGGTCTTCGCCCGGACCCTCGCGCTGTCCGAGGAGTCCCTCCAGGCGCGGCTCATCTACGACGTCTGCCACAACATCGCGAAATACGAGGAGCACGGCGGCCGCCGGCTCTGCGTGCACCGCAAGGGCGCGACGCGCGCCTTCGGCCCGGGCCACCCGCTCCTCCCCGCCGCCTACCGCGACCTCGGCCAGCCGACCTTCATCCCGGGCGACATGGGCCGCGCCAGCTTCCTCCTCATCGGCAAGGAGGGCTCGATGCGCGAGACCTTCGGCTCCACCTGCCACGGCGCCGGGCGCGCCCACTCCCGCAACGAGATGAAGCGGCTCACCCAGGGACGCAACCTCTTCAAGGAGATGGAGGAGGACCGCGGCGTCATCGTCATGGCCCACGGCCGCGACTCGATTGCCGAGGAGATGCCCGAGGCCTACAAGGACGCCTCGCTCGTCGTCGACGTGATGGAGCAGGCCGGCGTCACCGACAAGGTCGCCCGCCTCCGGCCGATCGGCTGCATCAAAGGCTGAGGAAGAATAGCGAATCAAGAGGGGTCCCCCCCCGGGGGAGGGCGCTCCGGCGATTCGCGATTCGCCCTTCTGTTCCGGCGTATCACTTCTGGAGCGGGGTTGCAGCCTCCGGAGGTCCCCATGACCGCCCTCGGCCGCCGCACCTTCCTCTTCGGCAGCGCCGCCCTCGCCCTGGCGCCCTCAGTCCGCGCGGTCCAGGCCTCCGACCGCATCAACGTCGCCGTCGTCGGCCTCCGGGGCAGGGGCAACTCGCTCCTGGAGACCTTCGCCGCCCAGAAGGACGTCGTCGTGACCCATCTCTGCGACCTCGACCCCAAGGTCCTCGACCAGCGGGCCGCCGCGCTCGAGAAGAAGACGGGCCGCAAGCCGGCGGTCACGAAGGACTACCGGACCTGCCTCGAGGACAGGGAACTCCACGCCCTCGTCCTGGGCACGCCCGACCACTGGCACGCCATCCCGACCATCCACGCCTGCCAGGCCGGCAAGGACGTCTACGTCGAGAAGCCCGACGGCCACAACATCGTCGAAGGCAGGGCCATGGTGGCTGCCGCCCGCAAGCACGAGCGCATGGTCCAGATGGGCACGCAGACCCGGAGCGCGCCCTATCTCCGCGACGCGGCGAAATTCGTCGCCGACGGCGGCGTCGGGAAGGTGATCTTCGGAAAGGCCTGGGAAACCGCGAAGCAGGCCCCCATCCCCCGCGTGCCCGATTCGGAGCCGCCTCCCGGCGTGGACTACAACCAGTGGCTCGGCCCGGCGCCCCTGCGCCCCTTCAACCGCTACCGCTTCCACGGCAACTGGCGCTGGTTCTTCGACTACGGGACGGGCGACCTCGGCAACGACGGGGTCCATCGCATGGACTACTGCCGCTTTGTGATGGGCATCCAGGAATTCCCCCAGGCGATCAGCGCCTCCGGCGGCAAGCTCTTCTTCGACGACGCGCAGGAATGGCCCGACACGCAGATCGTGACCTTCGACTACCCCGGCAAGATCCTCATGTACGAGATGCGGATCTGGTCGACGCCCCGCCTCCACGACCAGGGGGAGGCCGCCGCCGTCTACGGCGACGAGGGGTGGGTGCTCGTCACGAATTCCGGCTGGAAAGGCTTCGACGGCGAGGGGAAGGTCGTGGCCCAGGGCGGCGACTCGAAGGCCCAGGAACTCCACATCCGCAACTTCCTCGACGCGGTGAAGAGCCGGAAGCGCGAGAACCTCACCCAGGAGATCGCCTCGGGCCACGTCTCGAGCGTGATGTGCCACGCGGGCAACATCGCCTGGCGGACCGGGAAAAAGATCCGCTTCGACCCGAAGACCGAGACCTTCGACGACGCCGAGGCCAACCGCTTCCTCGGCCGCGAGTACCGGAAGGGATTCGAGCTGCCCGCGGTCTGACCGCGGATCTCGTTTTCGTCCTATCGCCGACCCCGTCGCCTCTTGTAAGATTCAGGCGTCATGAAGCGCTTCTTCGCCAAGGGGCTGTTCGCGGTCCTGCCCATCGTCGTCACCGCGGCGGTGCTCTACCTCGTCGTCGGCTTCCTCTACAACAACGTCGGCGTCCCCATCGGCGAGGTGGTCAAGTGGGCCGTCGTCCGCATCGCGGGCGAGGATCCCCTGCTCCCGAGCGCCCACTGGGCCTGGCTCTTCCAGTGGGGCGCGCCCGTGCTCGGCTTCTGCGTCGCCATCGTCCTCACGTTCATCGCGGGCTTCTTCGTCGCGACCTTCTTCGGCCGGAAGCTCTACCAGTGGTTCGAGTCGATCCTGAAGCGCGTGCCCCTGATCGGCACGATCTACCCCTACGCCCGCCAGTTCACCGACTTCTTCTTCAGCGACGGGAAGAAGCAGGATTTCAAGACCGCGGTGGCCGTCCCCTTTCCCATGCGCGGCACCTACTCGATCGGGTTCGTGACCTCCGAGGGGATGAAGGCGCTCAACGAGGCGACCGGGAAGAACCTGGTCTGCGTGTTCGTCCCCGCGGCCCCCACGCCCTTCAGCGGCTTCGTGCTCTACGTGCCGCGCGAGGACCTGGTGCCCCTGCCCCTGTCGGTGGACGAGGCGATGCGCATCATCATCTCGGCGGGCGTGATCCATCCGGCGCACCAGGCGCTGGGTCCGGTGGCGGCCCCGGGGATCCCGGCCGGAGAGCCGGCCCCGCCCAGGGCTTAACCCTTCTTCAGGGCCGCCCGGCGCTCCTCGAGCTGGGCGATCGAGGCCTTGAGCTCCCTCTCGAGCGAGCGCGGGAACGACGTGCGGGCGTGGTAGGGATAGGCCGTCCCGTCCTTCCGCCATTTCTCGTGGTCCTCGCGCCAGCCGTCCTCGTGCTCGAGGAGCGCCTGCCAGCTGGCCGGCTCGGGACCCTCCGCGAGGCTCCGCTTGGACCGGATCAGCGCGCACATCTTCTCGTTCCGCGGCATGAGGTCCTTTTCGATCTTTTCGATCCAGCGCTGCAGCTCGGCGTCGCTCAGCGTCCGGTCCGTCGGGAGGATCTGCTGCCGCCCCTCCTTCTTGAGGAAGTCCTGCACCGACAGCCGCGACTCCTCCACGAGCGCCGCGAGCGGCCGGTAGAGCTCGTTCAGCTGTCGGTCGATCCGGGCGGCCTCGTCCTCCCGGACCCCGCCGGTCGCACAGCCGGCGGCAAGGATCAGGAGCAGGCTCGGGATTCTCATTCTTTATTCTCGATTCTTGATGCTCGCCCTAGCTTTCCTTCTTCGGATCCCGGTTCATCAGATCCCGCAGCGCTTCCTTCGCCGGCTTCCCCTCGTGGAGGATCTTGTTGAGCTCCTCGGTGATCGGCATGTCCACCTTGTGCTTCCGGGCGAGGGCCACCGCCGCCTTCGCCGTCCAGACGCCCTCCACCACCGAGTTCATCCCGGCCAGGATCTCGGCGAGCTTCTTCCCCTCGCCGAGCGCGCGGCCCACCGAGAGGTTGCGGCCCGAGGGGAACGTCGTCGTGGTGATCAGGTCGCCGATCCCCGACAGGCCGAAGAAGGTCTGCCGCTTCGCCCCCATCGCGACGCCGAGGCGCGCCATCTCGACGATGCCGCGCGTGAGCAGCGCCGCCTTGGCGTTGTAGCCCAGCCCCAGGCCGTCGGACATCCCCGCCCCCAGCGCGATCACGTTCTTGAGCGCGCCGCCGAGCTCGACGCCCAGCATGTCGCCGCTGGTGTAGACCCGGACGGAGGTCCCGTTGAAGAGCGCCTGGACCGCCTTCGCCGCCCGCCCCTCCCCCGCCGCCACGATCGACGCGGGGAGCCCGCGCGCGACCTCGGGCGCGTGGCTCGGCCCGCTCAGCGCCACGACCCGCGCCGACGGCAGCGCCTCGCGCAGGATCTCCGAGGGCCGCTTCCCCGTCGACTGCTCCAGTCCCTTCGCGACGCAGGCGATCAGCGGCTTCCCCGGGAGCGAGGCCCGGAGCTCCGTGAAGGTCCCCCGGATGAACTGGGTCGGCACCGCCGCGATGGTGGCGTCCCCCCGGGGCGGCGCGCCCGTCACGATCTCGATCGACGCCCCCAGCGGGACGCCGGGCAGAAACTTCGGGTTCTCGCGCTTCGCGCGCATCTCGGCCGCGTACTCCGGGAACCTGCTCCAGAGCGCGACCGCGTGCCCCCCCCGCTCCAGGACCAGCGCCAGCGCCGTGCCCCAGGCCCCGTCCCCCAGGACGACGATCTTCTTCATGCCTGCTTCGTCCCGAACCGCTTTTCCGTCCCGTCCAGCAGCCGCTTGAGGTTCGCCTTGTGGCGCCAGATCACCAGGAGCCCCCCGGCGCCCAGGAAGACCGTCATGACCCAGGGCGTCTCGCCGCCCCAGCGCGCCGCCACGACCCGCCACGTGAAGTGCTGCGCCACGGGGAGCGAGAGCGCCGCGACCACGGACCCGAGCGACACGTAGCGGAAGGGGATGAAGACGACCACCCACACGGCGCAGGCGATCAGCGCGGCCGCCCAGTTCATCGCGAAGAGGATGCCGCCCATCGTCGCCACGCCCTTCCCGCCGCGGAAGCCCAGGTAGATCGGCCAGAGGTGACCCAGGAGCGCCAGCAGCGCGCAGAAGACCGCCAGCGAGACCAGCGGCGCCGGGCAGGTCACGCAGCGCCAGCGCGCCGCCACCCAGGGCGCCAGCCAGAAGACCGGCGCGAAGCCCTTGAAGAAGTCGAAGACGAAGACGGGGATGAACCAGGGCGCGCCCAGGGTGCGCGCCACGTTCGTCGCCCCGATGTTGCCCGACCCCATCGTCCGGATGTCCTTCCCCGTCTTCAGCTTCACGAGGAGGTAGCCCGGCGGGATCGCCCCCGCGAAATAGCAGAAGAGGCCCGTGAGGATGTAGATCAGCTCGTGGGCGGCGACGAAGCGGTCGATCTTCTCCTGCGAGGGCGACCGGAAGTCCACCTCCTCGACGCGGTTGAAGGGGATCACGTTCACCTTCATCTTGGTCCCGGCGATCTTCTTCCCCAGCTCGAGGGCGTGCTTCTTGTCGTCGTTCACGCCCTCCAGCAGCACGTACTCGAAGGTGACGTTCTTCCCGGTGGCCTGCTTGTACTCGTAGCCGGCCTTGATGAGGTCGATGAGCTTGACGTTCTTCATCGTGGGCACGATCTCGGCCCGGATCGCGTCGTTGGGCGCGTGCAGGGAGAGCGCGAGGTTGGGCGTGACGTTCTGCTTCACGAGCTCCGGCAGCTGCCCCAGCACGCCGACCGTCGACAGCGTGATCCGGTTGTACCCGATCCCCATCCCCCAGGAGGCCTTCATCGTCCGCAGCGCCTGGATCAGCGCCGTCGCGTTCAGCAGCGGCTCGCCGATCCCCATGATGACCACGTTGGAGAGCCGGTCCTCGTCCCCCAGCCCCCGCTTCGCGAAGAGCACCTGCTCCACGATCTCCCCTGACGTCAGGTTCCGCTTGAGCCCGTTCAGGCCGCTCGCGCAGAAGACGCACGTGATGGGGCAGCCCACCTGGGTCGACACGCAGACGGTGCGCCGGTCCTCCTCCGGGATGAGCACCGTCTCGATGACGTCCCCGTCCTCGAGCGCGATCAGGTGCTTGGTCGTCCCGTCGGGGCTGGCGTGGCTCGTCTGGATCTTCGTCCGGTACACGCCGAAGTGCATCGCGAGTTCCGCGCGCAGCTCGAGGGAGAGGTCGGTCATCTCGTCGAACGACGTGGCGTGGCGGCGGTGGACCCAGAGGAGGATCGGCCGGGCGCGCCAGCGTTCGACGCCCAGCTCGACGAGCCGCGCCTCGAGCTGCTGGACGCTGAACTCGGTGAGGAACTCCATCGCGCCGGGATTATACCAAGTACGAAGTACCCGGTACTAGGTACCAGGGGACGAGAGGAGGAGCTCAGGGTCCCAGATGCAAGAACGCCCGCGGAGAAAAGGGCTCCGGGTACCTCGTACCTGGTATCTGCTTCCTCTTACAAACACTGCATGCACGGCACCTTGCCCTTCCGCGCGACTTCCTTCTTCGAGTAGAACTTCAGCTTCCGGTCCTCCGGGATCAGCTGCGCGTAGGGGCAGGTCGGCGCGTGGAAGTGGGCCGCGGCGTCGGCCGTGACGTAGGAGGCCTCCTTGTTCGTGATCCGGTTGACGAGCTCCTGGGTCTCCTCGATCCCCAGCTTCTCGTTGTAGACCATCTCGATCACCTCGAGCTGGGCGTCCGGGTCGGAGATCGCGCTCACGATCCGGGCGTGGCCCTCGCTGATCATGTTGGCCCGCAGGGCCTCGAGCACCGGGATCGGGAGGTCCAGCAGCGTCCGCGCGTGGCGGAGCTGGTCCACCTTGAGGCCCATCGCCTCGACGATCTCGTTCTCCTCGATCTTCGGGTACTTCCGGTGGATGCGGTCGAACATCTCCACCACGTCGATCGTCGAGAGCTCCTCGCGGTGGAGGTTCTCCAGGCAGCTGACCTCCATCATCTGGCGGGGATTGAGCGTGCGGACGATCGCGGGGATGAACTTGAAGCCCAGCTCCCGCGCGGCCTGCAGGCGGCGCTGGCCGGCCACGAGCGTGAAGCGGCCGCTCTTGCGGTTCACGATGATGGGCACGATCACGCCGTACTGCTCGATCGACTTGCGGAGGCTCTCCAGCGGCTCCTCGACCACGTATTCCCGCGGCTGGTAGGGGTTCTGGTCGACCTTCTCGACCGCGATGTACATGAGGCGGTCCTCGGGGCGCTTGGACTTGAAGACGCGCTTGACGCCCTCGACGAATCCGCGCCAGAGGCTGTTTCCGCCGCAGTGGTTGCAGGAGTGCCGGGTCTCGCCCATGGTTTCCTCTCTCTCTCGCTGTCTGTTTTATGTATCGGCCGGAGCGCGACTTCTCTGCAGTCCGTTTTGTAAAATGTTCGACATGCGAACGGTGGCGGCGGCCCTCCTCTTCCTGGCCTCCTGCGCGGGCCCGGCGGGCCGGATCGCGCTCGACCGCGGCGTCGTCGCATCGCCGGAGCCCCACGCCTCCGAGGCCGGCGCGGCCGTGCTCCGCGACGGCGGGAACGCCGTCGACGCCGCGATCGCGATCCAGTTCGTCCTCGCCGTCACCTTCCCCAACGCCGGCAACCTCGGCGGCGGCGGCTTCATGCTCGTCCATACCGGCGCCGGGGAGTCGTCGATCGACTACCGCGAGACCGCCCCCGCCGCCGCCCACCGCGACCTCTTTCTCGACGCGAAGGGCGAGGTCGTCCCGGGCCTCAGCCTCGACACCGCGAAGGCCGCCGGCGTCCCCGGCACGGTCGCCGGGATGTGGCTCGCCCACCGGAAGTTCGGCAGCCTTCCCTGGAAGCGCCTCCTCGAGCCCGCGATCCGGCTCGCCGAGGAGGGCTGGGTGCTCGACCGCTGGAGCGCGGGCGGCTTCGCCCGCGAGCGGCGGAACAACTTCCACGACTACTTCCACGGCGCCGCCGGAGGGCTCCTGGTCCAGAAGGAGCTCGCCGCGACGCTCCGGCGCATCGCCGAAGGGGGCCGCGACGGCTTCTACCTCGGAGAGACCGCCCGCCTCGTCGTCGAGGAGATGAAGCGCAGCGGCGGGATCCTCTCCCTCGAGGACCTCTCCGCCTACCAGGCGAAGCTGCGGACGCCCCTCGAAGGCAGCTACCGCGGCCTCCGCGTCGTGTCGATGGCGCCCCCCTCCTCCGGCGGCGTCGCGCTCCTCCAGCTGCTCAACATGATGGAGCCCCGGGATCCGAAGGCGCTCGGCTTCCATTCCGCCGCCCATCTCCATCTCGTCGCCGAGATCTCAAAGCGCGTGTTCGCCGACCGCAGCGAGCACCTGGGGGACGCCGACTTCGTCTCCGTGCCCGCCCGGCGGCTGATCGCCAAGGACTACGCCGCCGAGCGCATGAAGGGGTTCTCCCCGGAGCGGCGGAGCGACTCCGGCGCGATCACGCACGGGACGATGCCGAAGGAGAGCGAGCAGACCACTCACTTCTCGGTGGTCGACCGCCGGGGCAACGCGGTCTCCAACACGACGACGCTGAACGGCGGCTTCGGCTGCGGCCTCGTCGTCCGCGGCGCGGGCTTCCTGCTCAACAACGAGATGGACGACTTCTCCGCCAAGCCCGGCGTGCCCAACCTCTTCGGCGTCATCGGCCGCGAGGCCAACGCCATCGCCCCCGGCAAGCGGATGCTCTCCTCGATGTGCCCGACCTTCGTGTTCCGGGACGGGAGCCTCTGGCTCGTGCTCGGCACGCCCGGCGGGCCCACCATCTTCACCACGGTCTTCCAGGTGATCGTCAACCGCGTCGACTTCGGCTTCCCCCTCGCGAAGGCCGTCGCCGCCCCCCGCTTCCACCACCAGTGGCCGCCCCTCCGCAAGGGCAGCGACCCGATCTACATCGAAGAGGACTTCAAGGCCGGCGTCCGCGACGCGCTCGTGGGGCTCGGCTACACCTGGCTGCCGCGCGGCAGGATCGGCGACGTCCACGCGATCGAGATCGAGGAGGGCGTTGCTTCGGGAGTCAGCGATCCCCGGGGAATCGGGCGAGTCGTTCTGGAGTAGGTCCAGGAACCAGGTACGAAGCACCAGGAGCTCCGCCTCCCCGAAAGCCCCTGGTACTTCGTACCTGGTTCCTGGTCCTCCCTATTTGATCTCCGGTTTGTCGAAAGTCCCTTTGACTTCCACGTTCACCACGCTGTCCAGCAGGAAGCTCAGGAGGTCGCCCGCCCAGCGCAGCACGAAGAAGTCGAGCCCGAGGAGCGGGCCCGAGCGCGGCTTGAGGACCAGGTTCAGGTCGCCGTCGAAGCCCACGTAGCCGCGGCCCACCACGCTCACGCTCTCGCTCGTGAAGGCCATCCGGTCGATGTTGATCTTCCGCTGCTTGATGTCGAAGTCCACGACGCCGGCGTCGAACTGGTTCCGGGCCTTGAAGAGCTCGCCGGGATTGAGCGTGAACATCTTGAGGAAGATGGGGATCTCCCAGAGCTGCGCGTCGCGGATCATCATCCGACCCTTGCCGGTGATCGTCGACGATTCGAGCGAGTTGCCCTTCAGGTCGCGCACCTCGAGCGAGGCCTTCCCCGTCATCACCTTGGTCGAGTAGCTCTTCGTGTCCCGCACGAAATCCTGGAGGTCCACGCGGTCGAGCGTGAAGGCCTCGCCGTAGAAGTCCTTGGTCTTCGTGTCGAGGGAGAAGGAGCGCCCGGCCAGCACGCCGCCGTAGGCGGTGGCCTTCAGATTCAGGAAGTTGAGCTTGGTTCCCGACGTGTTGAAGCTGGCCCCCACGTCCGAGATCCGCTTCCCCGCGACGGTCGC
>JACQFK010000480.1 GCA_016200125.1 Planctomycetota bacterium | reverse complement strand
TTCTTCCGGTTCTGCTTCTTGCCGGGCTTCTTGGCCGCCTTCTTGCCCTTCTTGTGCTTCTTCTGCCCCTTGCCGCCGTCCTGCTGGGACAGCGCGGTGGGGGATGAAACCAGCGCGTTGGCGACGCCGGAGCCGAGCAGGGACAGGCAGAGGACCATCATCAGGGCGCCGAGAACCTTCGTCATGGGGTCAATCTGCGTACAGGTTTGCAAGATTGAACCCGCGGCCGGCGTGAAGGTGTCGCCGGAAAAAGGCTCCCGCTGCCCGCTGCTTGATGCTTCTTCTAATGATGGTGGCAGTGCGGCCACTCCTGCTCGCCGCGGCAGACCCAGCACCACTCGGTGAGGCCGTGACGGTGGTTTTCGCCCGCCTCGCGGTGGCACTTCAGGCAGTAGACGGTCGTGCCGTGGACGTGGTCGACGGCCTCGTCGGTTCCGTGGTCATAGCAGAAGCGGGTCGCGTCGCAGACGTGGTTCTGCCCCGCCTCGTGGAGGCACTTGAGGCAGTAGGCGGTCCGGTGGTGGACGTGGTTCGCGCCGACCTCCTGGTTGCACTCGCCGCAGTAGCTGGTGATGCCCACGAGGCGGATCGGCGGGATCTGGCGGTAGCAGCGCTCGCAGCCGGTGGTCCCCAGCAGCGCGCGGCGCTGATGCTTGTCCTGGCGGCAGGTGGAGCAGGTCTTCGCGTCCACGCACTCGTGCTGCTTCGCGATGACGATGTCGCAGGAGCCGCACTGCCAGGCGACCTCATGCAGGTGGCGGGCCCCCGCCTCGCGGCTGCAGAGCTGGCAGGGCGCGGTCAGGCCGCAGCGGTGGCCGGCGAAGACGTTCATGTTGCACTTGCTGCACCAGCCGGCGCTCTTCTCCGGCGACCGCTCGTCCTCGACGAAGACCTTGTCGACGGGGCGCGAGTCATAGCGGCTCCCCGACGACGAGCAGGCCCCGAGCGCCAGGATCGCCAGCAGGGACAGTCGATGCATCATGGTCTGAATCTCCCCAGGAAGTCGGGGCCCATTCTAGCACGCGGCCCCGGCGTGTCCATCTATTGAGACGGAGCGGAGCCCCCGCTCCCTTCGAGTCCGGCGAAAAAACGAACCGTCTCCTTTTTCGCCGCCGCCGGGGTGAAAAAGGAGACGGTTCGTTTTTTCGCCACGCCCGCCGGGAAAAGAAAAACCCGGCCTTCCCTTCCGGAAAGGCCGGGCATACGAAGAGTAAAGCTGGCGGACGAAAGGGGCGAGCCTTATTAACAGTTTCGCCCGCCAGCCAAATTTCCAGTTCCCCCTGACTCCCGCTACCCTTCTCCCACAAACAGATGACACCCCAGCCTATGCAAGGCCCCTGCCAACCCGCCTACCCATAACGAATGATGCACCTATAACCACCCACATACCAATGACTTAAGAAATGATTTCCATGGGTCGCCGCGGAAGGCCCGATCTGTAAAGGAGGCTTTACTAGGTGTAAAGCAAGTTTTGTCAGTAGGGGATCGAGCGCTGCCGAATCGTAACGACGGAGCCCTCGACGGCAAACACGAGATTACGAGGCCCCAGCAACAGGGCCAGCGTTGCACGGAGAGAGCTGCCGCTCAATTTCAGGCTGATCATCTCATCATCAAGGGTACCCGCCAGGCGGAAGTCGAGCCCGGTCTTCTGCCGAAGGACCTCGAGGATGTACGTGATCGGCACGTTCGTCAGATCCAGGTCGACTGCCATTTCTCCGCTCTCCCAGCCCTGGCCGGCCCCGAGGAAGGCGAGAATGTCGCGACCACCCTCGCTAAAGAAGGATTCGGCGACCCGCGGAGGCGGCCAGGGATCCCGGATCAGGACCACCTTTTCCTCCGTGACGACGACGTCGAGCCGCGGATCGATCTGCTCTGCCAGCCTCCGGAGCGCCTGCCTCAGGGGAAGTTCGAAGCAGTGAAGGCTGAGGGGCACGTCCCGGTCGACGCGCACTCGGACGGCGGCGCTGACCTGGAGATTGATCCCCGAGATATCCCGGATGTACCCCAGGATGCCGTCCAGCGTCCAGCGATCGAAAGCGAAGTCGAACTTCTGGGTGTCGAGGGCCCAGTGGACCGCCGCGACCGTCGGATATCCCTCGCTCGTCGGAAGCGCGGCGTCCGCCACCAGACGAGGAACGACCTCGTCCCATTCGTCGGGGCTGAGGTCGTTGAGCGTCTCGGAATCCATCTCGAGCCGGCCGCGAGAGTGTTTCAGGTGGAGCAGGCGATCGAGCCGGGCCGCCGGGATCCGATCGAGCAGATCGCGGGCCCGGGGATCCTGGGGAGCGGCTTCCAGCAGTTCGCGGCATCGCTTCTCGGCGCTGGAATACCACCCGGCATTGAAGTGTCGCCAGGCGTCCAGGAATCGATCGTCGAGGTCTGGACCCCTGGGGATCGCAGGTTCGTACGAGAGGAGTGGAAGGACCTGCGACCTGACGACCGGGAACTCGACCCTCGGCCGAGCCAGGGCGGCGGCCAGCACCAGCGCTGCGGGAAGGACGACGCCGAACCTCTTCATCTCCCGTCAATGGGGACGGGAGCTTCCCCTGAAATGACCGCGTGAAATGTCCTAACGGACGAAGAAGAAGCCGATGTGCTCGATCTTGTTCTTCCGCATCTGGAAGAAGCCCAGGGTCTCCTGCTTCGGGTCCACCACCATCGCGAACATCCAGGGGAGGTTGAAGAAGTTGCGGTGGATGAACTGGTCCATGCCCGAGAGGAAGATCCCATATCCGGGATGGGTGTGGTGCCAGCCCACCCGCAGCTTGTCGTTGAAGCGCTGCTCGCACTCCCTCGAGATCGCGCTCCAGGTGTCGTGCGTGAACGTGAAGCTCGCCGCCGTGTGCTGGTACTGCTGCGCCTTCACGTAGCCGGCGATCTCCAGGTACGGCATCCCTTTCCAGGAGTACAGGTCTCCCACGAAGATCCCGCCCAGTTCGTGCCCCAGGTCCGTGTTCGACCACTCCACCACTTCCCGCAGGATCTTCTCCGTCAGGAAGATGTGCAGGTCGCCGGGCTGGATCACGCCCTTCGGCTCGACGATCTTGTTCTTGTCCGCGGTCGGGATGATCTTCTCGGCCGGCTGGACGACCTCGAGACCTGCGGTGATTTCGATGCCGTCGTCCGCCATCGCGCTACTCGATGATCAGGATGTCGTCGTCGGCGGCGCGGGGACGGGGCTGGGGGCGGAACTGCGGCGAAGGGCGGGCGGGCGCGTCGTCGGTGATGATGAGGATGTCTTCCTCGGGCGGCTTCACGATCGGCGGCGCCTCCCGCAGCGGCGCGGCGGCCGATCCCATCCCCTTCCCCGCCGTGGGGTCGGAGAACTTGATCACGTTGTCGCCCACCGTCTTCGTCATCCGGTCGCGCAGGTTCCGCGGATCGAGCGGAAAATCGAACTGGGTCTGCGTCTCGCTCCAGCGGCCCGCGGCGTAGTTGTAGGCGCTCTTCGGATCGTAGTTCGCGTAGCGGACCATGTCCCAGAGCATCTCGCAGAGTTCGGCCAGACCGAGGCTCGGCACCCAGTTCGTGGAGTTCCACGCGGTGGACCTCGGCGACCTCGACGGGGTCGGCCTCGGTCTTCCGCAGGAGCCCCTTCCCCTTCAGCGTGATGAGGTAGCGCTCCGCCGGATCGCCGTGGGCCTGGTAGTCCACGATCGTGGAGTTTTCCTTCAGGATCTTCAGGGCGTCGCTGTCCGCCTTCAGGCGGCGGACGCGGGGCGTATCGAAAAAGGGCATGTCGGTGCGCCGGATCCCGAGGGATCCGGCGGCTCCCCTCTTTATCCGGCGACGATCTCGGGATAGACGATCAGGTGGTCGCCTTCCTTCACGCCGGCGCCCGGCAGAGTCTGGTTCTCCTGGAGCCGCTTGCCCCCTTCCTTGTGGTCGAGGCTGTAGCTCATGGGAGTCCCGTCCGGCGCCGTCACCGGAAGCTGCATCTTCGTGATGATGTTGGGGATGATCTTCTTCACCTCGACGGTGGGAGAGATCTTCGCCTTCACGCTCTTGGCGCCCGTCTGGTCGAGGAACGTGACCTGGATGCCTTCACCTTCCGCCATAACTCTTCTCCTGTGGGTTTACCGCCACCCCTTAGACGTCACCCCTATTCTAGCGTTACGCATTACCGCTGGAACTCGAAAATCACGTCCATTGCATTTCCGACGCGCGGTCCCCGTCGAGCCTCAGGTACATTCCGCGTTTCTCGCCCTCTATTTTCACGATATCATAGGGGGCGACCCCGACCTCCCGGAGCGTCCGCTTCGCCAGCTCCGTCCCGGCCTCGACGACGTGGACGATGTTCGTCTTCATCACCGCGCCGCAGGAGCCGCACTTCCCGTCTCGCAGCGTCACCATCGCCACCGGCCGCAGGATCGACCTCTTGATCCTGCAGGCCGGACATTCGACGTCGACGAGGAGATCCCGGTCCAGATGGAGCCGCGTCGCATCCGTCGCCGCGAAAAGCGTCTCCACGGGGAGCGACGCGCTGAGCTCCTCGCCGGCGGTCACCTCGCCGTAGGTCTCGTGGCTCAGGCAGTTGTCCTTGCGCTGGTAGGCCGTGGTGTAGAAGTTGTTCGACTCGCCGTTCCAGACCATGGCCGCCCCCGCCTTGACGGGCATCCCGTGGAGCAGCTTGAGCGCCTCCTGGGTCTGGAGACCGGCGATCATCGACGAGATCGTGGGCGCCGTGGGCACCTTCCCCTCGGCGATGTCCTCCCGTTTGAGCAGCGGGCAGGAGTACTTGAGATTGATGAGCTGGTAGTCCCGCTCGGTCATGCCGCACTCGTAGCAGGCGCTCTCGGGCGGCACGAACACCTTCACCACGCCGCTGATCTCCTGGATCGCGCCGTCCACCCAGGGCCGGTTCACCTTCCAGCACTGTCGGTTGATCCAGAGCCGCGCCTCGCGGTTGTCCAGGCAGCCGATGACGACGTCCATCTCCGCGTAGACGCCCAGCCCGAGGTCGGCGATGACGTTGCCGTTCAGCGCGTGCACCTTCACGTCGGGATTGATCGCCTTCAGCGCCCCGCCCGCCCGCTCGGCTTTTGATTTTCCAGCATCCGACGACCGGTAGAGCACGGAGCGGGTGAGGTTGCTGGACTCGATGGTGTCGTAGTCGATGATGTAGACGTGGCCGACGCCCAGCAACGCCAGGTTCTTGAGGACTTCGTTGCCCAGCGCGCCCGCCCCGACGACCAGGACCTTCGCCGCCGCGAGCTTTTCCTGCCGCCACCACGAAATCAGGCGGAAACGCCCGTACCGATCGCCGTCATCAATGATGAGCACGTCGTCGGTCATCGGGGCCACTCTAAGGTTGGGTCCGGCGGGTGTCAAACGCTATGATGGGCGGAACATGAACGACCGGGACAAGGCCGTCGCGCGCTGGGCGCTGCAGCGGAACCGGCTCACGATCGACCAGGTCGAACAGATCCGCGTGGAAGTCGACCGCAGCGGGCGTCCCTTCAAGGACGTCGCCGTGGGACGCGGCCTGCTCAGCGCCTCGGACTTCCTGCCGCCCCCGCCGAAGAAGATCCCGCCGGTCTACTTCGTCCTCCTCGCCTGCTCCTTCGTGATCTTTGCCGGCCTGCTCTACGCCTCGATCCACCGGGCCCGGGAACGGACGCACAAGGACGAGGAGCTGGCGCTGGAGAGCGAGAAGAGCAACGTCGAGGCCGAGCGCAAGGCCGGCGAGGCGCGGCGGGGCTACAACCAGGCCCTCGTCACGGCCCGGGAGACCTCGGCCCGGGACCAGCTGGCCAAGGCGAGGGCCGCGATGGCCCGCGTCGAGGCGATGCTCGCCAGCGGCACCCTGCCCCCGGAGATCGCCGTCGCCCTGAACGAGGCCTTCGTCGGCTACAACATGTACCTCAAGGTGTTCCCCGAGGACGCCGCCGCGTGCATCGAGCGCTCCCGGACCCACGAGCTGCGCCGCAACTACGACCTGGCGATCGAGGACCTGGAGCACGCGATCCGGCTCAAGCCCGAGCTCGACGCCGCCCTGCGCGACCGCATCGCCCGCTTCAAGCAGATGCTCTCGCGGAAGCCGCAGTGATCCTGCTGCTCCTGGCCCTGGCCCAGGCCGATCCCGCCGATCTGGCCGCCCGGGCGCTCCGCGAGGAGGACAAGGGCAAGCGGCAGGCGATCGTCGAGCAGCTCCGCAAGCTCGACTTCGCCGCGGTAGAGAAGGCCGTCCGCGCCCCCGCCCGCGGTCCCTCGAAGATCGACCTCGGCAAGGTGGTCGAGCGCCAGAGCAAGAGCGACCTCGACGGCGAGGCCTTCAGCTACGCGGTCCACGTCCCCGAAGGCTACGATCCGGCGAAGCCCTGGCCGCTCCTCGTCACGCTCCACGGCACGGGCGGCAACGGGACGCAGTGGATCCAGACCTGGCTCCGCACGGCGGCGGCGCGGCAGAAGTACGTGATCGCGGCGCCGACGACGCCCCGCCACACCTGGTCCGCGCGCCAGGCCCACTTGTACATCCTGACTGCAGTCCGCGAGCTCACGGACGAGCTGAACCTGGACGGCGACCGGGTCTTCATCGACGGCATGTCGATGGGCGGCGGGGGCGCCTTCCGCCTCGCCGAGCACGTCCCCGACCGCTGGGCGGCGATCGCCCCGCGCTGCAACGTCCCCGACGTCCGTCAGAAGAACGACAAGACCTTCGTGACGATGCTCGCGGAGAACTTCCGCAACGTGCCCGTCTACTGGGTGGTCGGCGCGAAGGACGAGAAGATCCGGATCGAGATGGCCCGCGCGGCGAAGACGGACCTCGAGGCCGTGAAGGGCGAGTTCGTCTACCGCGAGTTCCCCGACGGCGGCCACGACTGGTCGCTCGAGAAGGACGAGACGGTCCTCGAGTGGTACGACAAGCACGCGCGCGCCGCCTATCCCGAGGAGCTG
>JACQFK010000479.1 GCA_016200125.1 Planctomycetota bacterium | reverse complement strand
GGATCTTCGGCTCCTTCTCGAACACGTCCAGCCCGGCCGAGGCCAGCCGGCCCGACTTCAGCGCCTTCGCGAGCGCCGCCTCGTCGACGATCGGCCCCCGCGCGGTGTTGATCAGGATCGCGCCGCGCTTCATCATCCCCAGCTCCTTCGCCCCGATCAGGTGGAGGGTCTCCTTGCGGAGGGGCACGTGGATCGAGAGGAAGTCCGACTCGCGGAGCAGCGTCTTGAAGTCCACGCGGCGCGCCTGCGTGGTGTGTTCGAAGAGCAGCTTCCGCTCGCGCGACGTGTAGAGCACCTGCATCGAGAAGCCGAGGGCGCGGTGGCCCGTCGCCTGGCCGATGCGGCCGGCGCCGAGGATGCCGAGCGTCTTCCCGTGGACGTCGGCCCCGCGGAGCATCGTCCAGTCCCAGCGCTTCCACTTCCCCGAGCGGACGTAGCGGTCGCCCTCCGGCACCCGCCGCGCCGCCGCGAGCAGCAGCGCCCAGGCCAGGTCCGCCGTCGCCTCCGTCAGCACGTCGGGCGTGTGGGTCGCGATCACCCCGCGGGCCGTGCAGGCCGGCACGTCGATGTTGTCGTAGCCCACGGCGACGTTGGCGACGACGCGCAGCTTGGGCGCGCGCGCCAGGAGCGCGGCGTCGATCTTCGTCCCGAGGAGGCAGACGATCGCGTCGGTCCCCGCGTGGAGCTCCGCCTCGAAGCGGACGCCCAGGCGCTTCAGCTCCTGCTCGATCTCCGGATCGACGGTATCCGGGAAGACGTAGGGCCGGTAGACGCGGAAGCCCATGGTCAGAGGTCCTTCGCCAGCGCGCGCAGGATGTCGACGCCGCGCTCCAGCACGGGGTCGGGGACGGCGTAGGAGAGGCGGAAGTGGGTCGACTTCCGGGAGCAGGCGCTGCCGGGGACGATCAGCAGGCCGCGGTCCATCGCGCGGCGGACGAACTCGGCGTCGCGGAGGCCGCCGGGGCACTTGGGGAAAAAGTAGAAGGCGCCCTGGGGCTTCTCCATGGGGTAGCGCCCCTTGAGCTCGTCGTAGACCAGGTCCCGCTTGCGCCGGTAGTCGGCGCGGTGCTCGCTCACCTTCACGTCGAGCGCCGTCACGCCCGCCCATTGCGTGATGGAGGGGGCGGAGACGAAGGAGCACTGCTGGAGGAGCGTCATCCGGTCGATGATCTCCGCCGGTCCGGCGGCGAAGCCGAGCCGCCACCCCGTGATCGCGTAGGCCTTGCCGAAGCCGCCGACGAGCAGGGAGTCGGGCAAGTGGAGCCGCATGCTCTCGTGCGGGAAGTCGTAGCTGTAGGAGGCGTAGATCTCGTCCGAGACGACCAGCACGCCGCGGCGCCGCGCCACTTCCGCGATCGCGGCGACCTCCTCGGTCCGGTACGCGACGCCCGTCGGATTCACGGGATTGTTGAAGAGGATCAGCTTGGTCCGGGGCGTGATGAGCCGCTCCAGCTTCTCGGGGCGGATCCGGAAATCCGGGTAGGTGTCGAGGAGGACGGGCACGCCGGCGAAGAAGCGGATCGCGTTCCAGTACATGCCGAAGTAGGGGTCGGGGACGATGACCTCGTCGCCCCTCTCCACCAGCACGCCCATGGCGAGGAAGAGCGCGCCCGCGACCCCGGAGGTGATGAGGATCTTCCCGTCGCTGAAGCCCGCGCGCCGCCGGAGCTCGTCGGCGAGCTTCTCCCGGAGCTCGGGGATGCCCTCGGTGACCGTGTAGCCGTTCTTGCCGCCGCGGATGGCGCGGATCGCGGCATCCTGGATCTCGACGGGCACCTCGAAGTCGGGCTGGCCGAGCGACAGGTTGACGGGATCCTTGAGCATCGCGGCCAGTTCGAAGACCTTGCGGATGCCCGAGGGCCGGAGCCGGTCCATCCTCCGGGCAAACAGGGGCTTCTTCTTCCGGCGCGCCACGGCGCAGATGGTACCCTTCGCCGACTCTCCTTGGCAAGAGAAGGTCCCGTGCTAGAATGTCGTCATGGACGCCGCGGAACTCACCGACATCCAGGGGATGATCCGGGAGTCCGTGCGCGAGCTCGCGCGCAAGGAGTTCGCCCCCCGCGCCGCGAAGCTCGACGAGACCGCCGAGTTCCCCTGGGACAACTTCCGCAAGCTCGCCGAGCTCGGCCTGACCGGCATCCCCATCCCCGAGGAGTTCGGCGGCGCCGGCGCCGACACGCTCTCGATGGCGGTCGCGCTCGAGGAGGCTCACCGAGCCGGGCGCCGGCTCCGACAGCGGCGGCACCCAGACCACCGCCACGCCCGCCCCCGGCGGCTGGAAGATCAACGGCGCGAAGATGTTCATGACCAACGCCAGCGTCTCGACCATCATGACCATCACGGCGGTGACGGACCGCGACGCGGAGAAGCACTCGCGGATCAGCGCCTTCGTCCTCGAGTCGAAGTGGAAGGGCGTGACGGTCGCCAAGAAGGAGGACAAGCTCGGCTGCCGCGCGAGCGACACCTGCTACGTCACCTTCGAGGACGTCTTCGTCCCCGAGACGAACCTGCTCGGCGTCCGGGGCCAGGGCTGGCGCTACTTCATGGAGATCCTGGACGCGGGCCGGATCGGCATCGGCGCGATGGCGCTCGGCCTGGCCGAGGGGGCCTACGAGAAGGCCCTGGAGTACGCGCGCGAGCGTAAGACCTTCGGCAAGCCGATCGGCTCCCACCAGGGGGTCGCCTTCCTCCTCGCGGACATGAAGGTGGAGATCGAGGCCGCGCGCCACCTGCTCTACCACGCCGCGCGGCTCAAGGACGCCGGGCGCCCCTTCCGCCTCGAGGCGTCGATGGCCAAGCTCTTCACGAGCGAGATGGCGATGCGCGTCTGCCGCAACGCGATCCAGGTGCTGGGCGGTTACGGCTACATGACCGAGTACGGCGTGGAGCGCTACTACCGCGACGCCAAGATCTGCGAGATCGGCGAAGGGACCTCGGAGATCCAGCGCCTGGTCATCTCGAGAAACATCCTGGGAAAGCTATGAAGCGGGCCGTCGTCCTCGCCGTCCTCGCCGGCTGCGCCAGGGAGCCCGAGAAGGATCCGCTCGACACCGAGGCCTACAACGCCTGGAAGCAGACCCAGATCCTGCGGCGGCTGCCGATGGCCCGCGGCGGCCTCGAGGTCAAGGGCCGGATCGACATCCTCCCGCCGGACGGGCGCTCGAAGCATCCGCGCGACTTCTGCGAGGTCTTCGTGAACGGCGAGCGGGTCGGCAAATACAACGTCGCCAAGCTGCCCGACGGCTCCTGGCCGCGCATCGGGGTGGACGTCGACTTCAACTCCGGCCCCAACACCTTCGACGTGTGGGATTCCTCCACGAACCGCCACTACCGCCAGCAGGTCGACACGCGCGAGGCCGTCGAGTTCCTCTGCGTCCCCACCGCCGACGGCTACGACATCCAGCCCCAGAAGAAGAAGCAGGATCAGTAGGATGCCCGAATCAGGAGTGCGCTTCGGTCCGGCCTTTGCCTGCTGTCCGACGGCGCGGACGCTCCTCGTCGCCTGCGGGCTCACGCTGTTCGGGACGGGATCGATCATCGCCCTCGAGGCCGGAGTGACGGAGCACATTCCGACGATCAACCCCAGGATGGCGGAGTGGATCACGATCGTCTGCATCGCCACCTACGTCCTGGCGCTGCTCCTGGGGCTCGTGGGAACCGTCTCCATTTTCATCCACGGGCTGAACCGCTCGGGGGAGATCACCATCCGCGGAAGCCGCTATCGGGGCATGACTTTGAGCAAGGCCGCCCTGTCGATCTTCACCCTGCCCTGGATCCTGCTCGCCGTCATGATCGTCTCCGG
>JACQFK010000478.1 GCA_016200125.1 Planctomycetota bacterium | reverse complement strand
TCTGGTAGAGTTCGTGCTCCTTGAGGATCTCGCGGCGCCGCTCGTAGGTCGCCTCGGGATAGTCGTAGTTGGCGCCGAGGTTGTCCGTGCTGAAGGGGCCGTGGTTGTTGGTGTCGGTCTTGTGGTTGGGCAGCGGGTCGAACTTCCCGAAATGCTCGCGCCAGCCCGACTCGAAGAGCCGCACGAGCAGCTCATACTGCTTCGGGTCGTAGCCCTCCGGCTTCGGGAAGGGGATGCGGTTCTCCGCGGCGTTCGTCAGGCACATGCGGTAGCAGTAGGCCTGGAGACGCGAGTCCGCCGCGCCCTTCTCGCCGGGCGGCTCGGGCCATCAGGTCGCCCTCGTAGGTCGCGTCGATGAACATCCGCCCCTGCCAGGTCGCGCCGTCGAGCGTCGTGATCGAGACGATGCGGTCGCCTTCCTTCTTCACGCCGTTCTTCCGGTCGAGCCAGCGGTCGCGGTGGACCGGGATCGCGAACTCCTTCACGTAGTCCTCGAAGACGGCCTCGGCGACGTGCGGCTCGAAGATCCACATCGTGCGGTGCTCGCCGTCCATCGCGGGCGTCCCCTGCCCCTTGTTGCCGTACTCCTCGCGCTTCTGCCAGGTCCAGGCTTCGGGCGTCTGGTAGGTCTTCCAGACCCGGTGGTAGAAGTCGCGGGATAGGCCGCCGATCACGGACTTGTTCCCCGTGTCGGTGAACCCGAGGCCGCCGCTGGAGAGCCCGCCCAGATGCTTGTCGGGGCAGACGATGACGGCGGTCTTGCCCATCTTGCGGGCCTGGACCGCCGCGATGACGCCCGCGGAGTTGCCGCCGTAAATCACGAGGTCGACCCTCTCCGTCGACGACGGCGCGGCGGCGATCGTCAGGACGGCCAGGGCGATGCGGAAGAAGTTGCTCACGAGGTTTCTCCGACTAGTGCCGCTATAAGCGCAGGGACCGCTCCGCATTACTTCTCGGCCGTCGTGAAGGACCAGGTCTTCGTCCAGGCTTTGCCTCTCACCAGCGCGGAGACCGTCACCGTGTAGGACATCCCGGGACGGAGCGGCTTCTCCGGAATGAGGCCGACCGTATTGCGCTGGTAGTCGGCGGCCGCGGGCTTTTCGGGACTCGAGACCCAGGCGGGCACGTCGTTGCCGGCGGCGTCCTTGAGCGACGCCTTCGCGTCCTTCACCAGCGCGCCTTCGGCGAACACCGCGGTGACCGGATAGCCCGCCTTCTTGTCCGGGGACTCCGGGATCGGATCGGGGATCTCCGGGCTGAGCGACGTCGGGAAGTCCTTCTGGCCTTCCGCGGGATAGATCACGACCGTCGCGTCCTTGCCCGGCCCCAGGCCGTTGGTCGCGTCGAGCACGACCGTGACCTTTGCCGGGCCTCCCCGCGCGACGCCGTAGCCGATCTTCCGGAGCCGCGACTGCAGCAGCGGGATGCGGTGGAACAGCGAGCCCATCCAGCCTTCGACGGCATCGGCCCCCTCGAGCCCCAGGAAGATGACCGACGCCTTCCCGGCCCGCTCGCCTTCCTTCGTGTAGCCGGGAAGCTTCGGGTCCTCGGCGTGAAGCCCGAGGCCCTGGGTCGACGGATGCTCTACGTTCTTCACCAGGTAGTCGGCGTGGGCGGCGCAGCCCTTCGACAGCGCGGCGTCGGCCGCCACGGGCTCGAGGCCCGCCGCCTTCCGGTGCACGTTGATCCGCTCGACGATCTTCGCCGCACCGGCCTCCGGAACCTGGCCGAGCATCACGAAGAGGAGCGCGATCATGTGGAGACTCTACCACGAGTTCCTGTTACGATAAGGTCCATGCGGCATTCGGTGACCTGCGGGATCCTCGCAGGCGGCGCGAGCGCGCGCATGGGGCAGGACAAGGCGCTGCTCCCCTTCCACGGAAGGCCGCTGCTCCAGCACCAGATCGAGTTGCTCTCCCCGATGTTCAAGGAGGTCCTCCTCGGCGCCAACGATCCGGCGCCCTATACCTCCTTCGGCGTCCGCGTGGTGCCCGACCTGCTGCCCGAGCGCTGCGCCCTCACGGGGATTCACGCGATCCTGAAGGCCGCGGTGAGGCCGCGCGTCTTCGTCGTCGCCTGCGACATGCCCTTCCTCAACCCCGCGCTCATCGAGAAGCTCTTCGCCGTCCCGGGCGAGCCGGACGTCGTGGTGCCGGAGTCGGACCGGGGACTGGAGCCGCTCCATGCCTTCTACGGCCCCTGGTGCGTCAAGGCCATCGAAGAATGCGCGCGGCGCGGCGTCTGGAAGGTGACCGACTTCTACGCCTCGCTCCGCGTGGAGCGCGTCCGCATCAAGGACTCGGACTGGCTCGTGGACGGGCAGTCGCCCTTCCTCAATGCCAACACGCCCGACGAGTGGCGCACGATTGCGCCATAGTGGCACACTCGGGCCCTCCCTGAGGCTCCCCCCGGTGGCACGGGGCTTGCTCCTTGAATATCAGTTGAATGCGCCGGGGGCGCGTGCTAGACTCGCGCCCCGACCAAGGAGGACGCTTGGGTCAGGCCGCCGCCGCTCTGAAAAGCATCTACGAACCCATCCAGGGGGAAGTCGACCG
>JACQFK010000477.1 GCA_016200125.1 Planctomycetota bacterium | reverse complement strand
GCACTGGTTTGCTAAACCAGCCACTCGAAAGGGTGATGTCGGGGCAGCACCGACCGCTTCCACTTTGACTCGGCCGGCTCCGCCGGACGAGTCGAAGCCCGGCGGGAAGTGAATTCGCCCGAGCGGCGCGACCAGTGGTAGAGGTACTGCTGGGCAACGCCGGCCAGGTCCCCCCAGCGCTCGGACGCGAAGGCCCGGATCGCCCGGTCGGGCACCCGGCGGCCTTTGAAGAACATCCGGATCATCACCTTTCGGATCCACGTGTCGACGGGGAAGGCGTTGAGCCGCCCGTAGGCGAAGAGGAGGACGCAGTCGGCGACCTTCTCGGCGACGCCGGGAATCACCATCAGGGTCGCCTTCGCGTCGTCGTAGGCCTGGCCCGCGATCTCGTCGAGGATGCCGCTGCGGGAGAGGCGGGCGGCCTGGACCAGGTAGCTGGCGCGGAACCCGAGCTTCAGACGGCGCAGGGCCGCCTCGTCGTCCAGCCGCTCGGGGCGGGGGAAGGTGTGCGACTCGACGGAGCCCAGGCGGATCGGCATCCCGTACGCGCGGGCCATGTCGGCGATGTTGCCGGTGATGCGCGGGATGTTGGAGGCGATCGAGGTGATGAAGGCCGCGGTGCACTCCCAGGGATCCTGGCGGAGGATGCGGAGGCCGGGATAGGCGTCGAGCGCCTCCCAGAGGCGGCGGTCGCGGCGCAGGGCCTTTTCGATCGAGCCGTAGTCCTGGTCGAGCCCCAGGAACTCCCTCAGGAACCAGAGGTCGGCGCCGTCGTAGCGGAGCGTCTCGCCCTCCTGCCGGGCGCGGAAAAAGCGCTGGCCGCGGAGGATGGCGTAGAGCCCGTCCTGCTCGGTCCAGCGGAAGAACTGGCCGCATTCGAGGCTGTGTCTGAGGCTGAACTGCGGCGCGTGCAGGGAACAGGACGGCATGCGGAAAAGCCCCCCGCGGAATCGGACTATTTTGTGAACCGCGGCCCGGGATGTCAACAGCCGCCGCGTTCTGAAACCTCTTCTCTTCGCCCTGGGGATGTGGTGTAATTTCGCGCCGTGAAAAACCTCTTCATCACCTCGACCCGGCACAACGAGGGCAAGACCCTGGTCACGCTGGGGCTGACCGCGGGCTTCGCCCAGCGGGTGCGCGGCGTCGGCTACATGAAGCCGGTGGGCAAGGGGTCGGTGGAGTTCGCCGGGGAGAAGATCGACCACGACGCGGTGCTCATCAAGGAGGCCTGCCGGATCCCGGCCTTCGTGCGCGACATGGGGCCGGTCTGCTACGACGGCTTCCCGACGCAGTGGATCTCCCAGGAGGGCCGGGAAGCGGTCGTGAAGAAGATCCAGGCGAGCTTCGGCCGCGTGGCGGCGAACCGAGAGCTCATGATCATCGAAGGGACCGGGAACGCGGCCGCGGGGGCGGCCTTCGGGCTCTCGAACGCCTTCATGGCCCGGCTCCTCGACGCGAAGGTCGTCCTCGTGGCCTCGGGCGGCGTGGGCCAGCCCACCGACGAGATCTTCCTGAACAAGAACTTCTTCGACAAGGCGGGCGTCGAGGTGGCGGGGGCCATCGTCAACAAGGCCTATCCCCACGAGTTCGAGCGGATCGACCAGTGGATGCGCCGCGCGCTCGACACGATGGGCATCCGCCTGCTGGGAATGATCCCCTACGAGGACGAACTGGCGCGGGCGACGCTGCTCAACCTCTTCGAGCGCTTCCGCGGCAAGGTCCTCAACGGCGATGCCGCGATGGGGCAGCCGCTGGGGAGCGTGGTCCTGGGCGCGATGAGCGCGGCCTCGGCCCTCGAGCGGCTTACGGGGAACGTGACGCTGGTCTGCCCCGCCGACCGCGAGGAGATCCTGGTCTCGGCGTTCTCGGCGATGTTCATCAGCGGCCGGAAGGACTTCACGCTGGCGTCGGTCGTGATCTGCGGCGGGGGCAGGCTCTCGGACAGCGTGCTCAAGATGCTCCGGAGGACCTCGGTCCCCGTGCTCCACGTGGAGCCGGACGCGGCCACGGTGCTCTCCGAAGTGCATTCAATCGTTACAGTGAGCGGATATGAAGATCGCGATCAACGGCGCCTGCGGGCGCATGGGGCAGGCCGTGGCGAAGGCCGCGGCGGAGGCGGGCGTCGAGGTCGCCGCCCTCATCGACGTGGTCAAGGCGCCGGGCGTGACGCGCACGCTGTCGAAGAAGGCCGACGCGATGGTGGACTTCTCGACGCCGGAGGCCTCGCTCGAGCGCCTCGCCGAGTGCGTGAAGACGAAGACCCCGGCCGTGATCTGCACCACGGGCTTCAGCGACGCGCAGAAGGGCGAGATCGCCGCGGCGGCGAAGAAGATCCCGGTCGTCTATTCGTCGAACATGAGCGTGGGCGTCAACCTGCTGTTCAAGCGCGTCCCCGAGATCGCGAAGACGCTCGGCGAGGCCTACGACATCGACATCATCGAGACGCACCACCGCTTCAAGAAGGATGCGCCGAGCGGCACGGCGAAGACCCTGGCGGAGCGCATCGAGTCCGCCACGGGCCGCAAGCCCAACGTCCACGCGGTGCGGTCGGGCGACGTAGTGGGGGAGCACCGGATCATCTTCGGCACGCTGGGCGACTCGATCGAGATCATCCACCGGGCCAGCACGCGGGACATCTTCGCCAAGGGCTCGATCACCGCGGCCCAGTGGGCCTCCAAGGCAAGGCCCGGCCTCTACACGATGCTGGACGTGATCGAATAAGTACCAAGTACCAGGTACAAGGGCTGCAGCGGATAACCGTGGCGGTTCCCGGAACCTGTACCGCCCCTGGTACTTGGTACTTCGTACCTGGTACTCGGGTGTAATTCCTTGACGCTCAAGGGCCCGGCGAGTCTAATGGGCCCGTACATTGCCACGGAGGGGCCGTGAGCGGCACCCTGACCAAGAACGACATCGTCCGGACGCTGGCCGAGAAGTACGAGCTCGAAATTGCATCCACCCGGCGCGTGGTCCAGGGGACCCTCGACATGGTCCTGGAGGCGCTCCTCAAGGGGGACAAGGTAGAGCTCCGCAACTTCGGCGTCTTCGAAGTGATCGAGCGCAAGGGCCGCATCGCGCGCAACCCCAAGTCCCGCCAGGAAGTGTTCATCCCCGAACGCAAGGTCGTCAAATTCAAGCCCGGCAAGGTGATGGAAGACAAGATCACGACGCCCAGCATGAAGGGCGGAATCCAGCCCGCGCCTGCGCGGAAGAGAGAGAACACGAGTGAACCTCCACGAGTTCCAGGCGAAGGAAGTATTTCGTAGGTACGGGATCCCCGTTTCGAAGGGGATCGTCGCCGAGACGCCCGACCAGGCGGCCGAAGCCTTCACCAAGCTCGAGGGCCCCGTCGCCGTCGTCAAGTCGCAGATCCACGCCGGCGGCCGCGGCAAGGGCACCGTCTACGAGAAGGACCTGAAGACCGTCCGCCTTCAGGGCGGCGTCAAGCTCGTCAAGAGCGCGGCCGAGGCCAAGGACATCGCATCGAAGATCCTGGGCTTCCCGCTCGTCACCAAGCAGTCCGGCCCCCACGGCCGCGTCGTCCGCCGCGTCTACGTCGAGGCGGGCTGCGACATCGACCGCGAGCTCTACCTGGGCGCCGTGCTCGACCGCAAGGCGGGCAAGCCGGTCCTCATGGCCTCCACCCAGGGCGGCATGGAGATCGAGGAGGTCGCCGCAAAGGATCCCGAGGCCATCGTCAAGGAGCACTGGGACGTCGGGCTCGGCCTCCAGGGCTATCAGGCGCGGCGCGTGGGCTACGCCCTAGGGCTTTCCGGGGAGGCCTTCAAGCAGTTCTACAAGATGGCCATGGCCGTCACCCGGATGTTCGTCGAGAAGGACTGCTCCCTGCTGGAGATCAACCCCCTCGTCGTCACCAAGAAGGGCGACGTCCTCGCGCTCGACGGCAAGATGGGCATCGACGACCGCGCGATCGAGCTCAAGAAGCAGGCCGACCTCGAGGCGATGCGCGACGTGAGCGAGGAGGACCCCGTCGAATACGAGGCCGCCAGCTACGGCCTGAACTACGTCTCGATGGAGGGGAACATCGGCTGCATGGTGAACGGCGCCGGGCTGGCGATGTCCACCATGGACATCATCAAGCAGGCGGGCGGCGCCCCGGCCAACTTCCTGGACGTCGGCGGCGGCGCCAACAAGGACCAGGTGAAGAAGGCCTTCAAGCTCCTGCTCGCCAACCCCGAGGTCAAGGCGCTCTTCATCAACATCTTCGGCGGCATCCTCCGCTGCGACGTGCTCGCGCAGGGCATCGTCGACGCGGTGAAGGAAGTGGACGTCAAGATCCCGGTCGTGGTGCGGCTCGAAGGGACGAACGTCGAGATCGGCCGGGAGATCCTGAAGAACAGCGGGCTGAAGATCATCGCCGCGGCAGATATGGGCGATGGGGCGAAGAAAGTCATCGAAGCGGCAGGACTGAAAAAATGAGCATTCTCGTCGACAAGAATACCAAGATCGTCGTCCAGGGACTGACCGGCGAGGCCGGCACGGTCCACGGGAACGGCATGCTGGAATACGGCTCGGCGGTCGTCGCGGGAGTGACGCCCGGGAAGGGCGGCACGAGCTGGGAGTCGAAGAAGGGCGTTAAGGTCCCGATCTTCAACACCGTCGAGCAGGCGGTGAAGGCGACGGGCGCGAACGCGAGCTGCATCTTCGTGCCGGGCGCCGCGGCGGCGGACGGCGTGATGGAGGCGGCGGCCGCGGGGATCCCGCTGGCGGTCTGCATCACGGAAGGCATCTCGATCATGGACGAGGTGCGGCTGCGGGCCTTCCTCAAGGACCGGAAAACGCGGATGATCGGGCCGAACTGCCCCGGCGTCATTTCCCCGGGCCAGACGAAGCTGGGCATCATGCCGGGCTACATCCACAAGCCCGGCGACATCGGCGTGGTCTCGAGGTCGGGCACGCTCACCTACGAGGCGGTCTGGCAGCTCTCGGCGCTCGGCTACGGGCAGTCGAGCGCGGTCGGCATCGGCGGCGATCCCGTGCAGGGGACGGATTTCATCGACGTCCTGGACCTCTGCAACAAGGACGCGGGGACGCGCGCGGTGATCATGATCGGCGAGATCGGCGGCACCATGGAGGAAGAGGCGGCCGCCTGGATCAAGGCGAACATGAAGAAGCCCGTCGTCGCGTTCATCGGCGGCCAGACCGCGCCCC
>JACQFK010000476.1 GCA_016200125.1 Planctomycetota bacterium | reverse complement strand
GGCCTCCCAGCCCGTGAGGTCCTTGCCGTTGAAGATCGGGGCCAGGTCGTCCTGGACGAAGGCGAAGGCGGCGAGGCAGGCAAGGACGCGCATGGGTATCTCCTTTGAATCTGCCTACTTTACGTCCTGGAGGAGCTTGAGAAGGTCGACTCCGAGCTTGTCCGTGTCCGACGTGCTGTTGCCGAGGACCACGACCGCGGTCCGGCTTGATTTCACGAAGCCCGCGTAGCAGCGATAACCGCCCGTGCCGCCGTTGTGCCAGACCATGGTTGGACCGGAGGCTGCGAGCGGCGTCAGATGCCAGGCCAGCCCGATCCTCCGGCCGCCGCCGATCGACGCGCGGGTGAGATGGGCCTCCGCGAACGAGTCGCCCAGATTGGCCTCGAGATAGCGGAGCATGTCGTTCACCGTCGAACGAAGCGCCCCGGCGCCGGCGAGGCCGGGCAGGTCCCAGTTCGACGCGGGCTTGCCGGAGGCGCTGTGGCCGGGCGCGAGCCGCCGCTTCTGGTCGGGGTTCAGCGTGATGACCGTGTCCGCCATTCCGAGCGGACGGCAGATCTTCTCAATCACCAGCGGCTCGTAGCTCCGCCCCACCTTCAGCTCGAGGAGATGGCCGAGAAGCCCCATCCCGAGATTGGAATACTCGTAGGCCTCGCCGGGGTCGCGGGCGAGCTCGACCGTCTCGAGACAATGGTAGAGGTCGGGGAAGCCGTAGTCCGCGTAGGGATTGGTCGAGTCCTTCGGCGCCATGTTGTTCGGCAGCCGGGGCAGTCCCGACCGGTGGGTCGCCAGGTGGAGGAGCGTGATCTCCTTCCCGTTGCGGCTTGGAAGCTTCAGCGAGGGCGGCAGGTGCTTCCGGATCGGATCGTCGAGCGCCATGGCGCCGGCGGCGACCTGTTGCAGAAGCAGAATCCCGGTGAAGGTCTTGGTGATCGACCCGATCTCGAAGAGGGTGTCTCCGTCGGGAGGGAGGGAGGCCTGCGCGGATAGGCGCCCGTAGCCGAGGACCTGCGAACGGCCCTCCTTCAGGATCCCGATCGCGAGCCCCGTGGTGCGTCCGCTCGCCAGGAGCGGCGAGACGGCGGAGTCGACAGCTTCGCGGGCGAGGGGAGGAGGGGCTTCGGGGGGCGGCGCCGCGCAGGAGGAAAGGAGCAGCCACAGCGCATGCAGGCGGAGCCGCATCGGGTCGATCATAAGTTGGCGGGGGGCAACCCGCAAGCGGTAGAATTCCACGGCAGTTGGGGGTGCGATGGCCGACGGACGGGAGGCGGTGCGCGAACTGCTGGCCGGCGGCCGGCAGGCCTGGGATCGCTTCGCCCGCGATTACCGCCTGGTCGTGCTCAAGGCCGTCCACACCGCGGCGCGCCGCTTCCGCGCGAGCGAGGCGGACGTCGAGGACGCCGCCAGCCAGGTCTTCATCGAGCTCTACCAGGGCGAGGGCCGCGCGCTGCGGGCCTACCGCGGCGAAAGCGCGCTCACCACCTGGCTCACCGTCGTGGCCTACCGGATCGCGACGCGCGAATTCGTCCGCCAGGTCCGCGCCCGCGAGGTCGAGGCCGCGCGGCCCGTCGCGGCGCCCGTCGAGCGCGACGCCGAGGTGCTCGACCATCTCGAGCGGCTTCCGGAAATGGACCGGCGCGCGCTGGTGATGTTCCATGTCGACGACCGCAGCTACAAGGAGATCGCCGACCAGCTGGGCATCCCGCTCAACCAGGTGGGGATGGTGCTCCTCCGCGCGCGGGAGAAGCTCGCCCGCGTGCTCAAGCCCGAGCCCGAAAAATAAAATCGCCGTCCCGTTAGATTTCGCGGGCCCCCCTTCACGAACAGCATGGAGAAGGTGACGCCATGACGTGTCCGAAACCCGAAGTGCTGAGCCAGTGGGCCGACGGGTCGCTCAATCCGCTCGAGGCGACCGGCGTGGCGCTCCACGCCGAGACCTGCGCGTCCTGCCGTCGCAAGGCGGACGAGCTGCGCGCCGTCGGCGACTGGATCGCCTCGGCCGCCCAGCCCGGCCCCGCCTGCCTCAGCGCCGACGACATGGCCGCCGTGCTGGAGGGCGGCCGCGTCCCCGCGCACGTCCGCACGTGCCCGAGGTGCGCGTCGGAATTTCGCTCGCTCAAGACGTCGGAGCGAAAGGCCACCCGCCGGAGGCAGAAGCCGCCGGCTCCGATGACGGCGTGGGCCGCCGCCGCGGCTATCTTCATCGCGGTGGGGATCCTGCTGGTCGTCGCCAACACCCAGACCTCGAAGCCCGAGGAGCTCGCGGTCCGGATTCCCCCCCGGGTCGTGAACACGGTCCCCGGACCCGTCGCCGCGCCTCCGGCGCCGGCCATCCCGACCCCGAAGCCCCCGGTCGTCGAGCCGCGGGAGACGGTCAAGCCCGTCGTGCCGCCTCCGGTTCCTGCGGTCCCGATCCCCGAGCAGCCTCAGCCCCCCTCGCCCGTGGTGAACGATCCCAAGACCGAGACGCCGAAGCCCCAGCCGTCGATTCCACCGCGCGAGACGCGCGTCGACGCCCCCCGCACGCTCGTGTCGCTCAACGTCCGCGCCGGCGGCCTTTCGACGATGGCCGACGGCAAGTGGGTGAAGGCGGCGAAGATCGAGGAGGGCGCGGCCCTCCGCGCCGAGGGAAGGACGCAGGTCGAGTTCGCCCAGGCGAGGATCACGCTGGACGGGGCGAGCCACTTCACGGTGTCCAAGGACGAGTTCTCTCTGAACGACGGCGGGATGTCGGCCGAGGTCGCCCCCGGGTCGAAGCTCGTGCTCGTGCTCGAGGACCAGCGCATCGTCCCCCAGGCGATGCACTCGCGGGTGATCTTCTGCGCCCGCGCCGACCGCATCGTGGTCGAGGAGGGGAGCGCGAAGGCGAAGGACGCGTTCCTGATGGAAGGCGTCGAGCACGTCGTGAAGAAGGACCGCATCCAGCCCCAGCCGCGGCGCACGATGGGGGCCGCCGTCCGGGCCCGTGAACTGCCGGTCTGGCGGATGAACCTCCAGAACGAGAACACGGTGAAGAAGAACATCGCGGGCCACATCGAGCGCGAGACCCCCGAGGGGAAGATGCTCGTCACGGACATGATTCCGGGAGGCGCCTACTTCTACGGCCAGGCGTCGTACTTCAGCACCGGCGACGAGCCGCCGCTCTTCATCGCGAAGCCCAACACGGCCATCCGGTTCCGCTACTACCTGACCCAGCCCGGCGCCCTGGAGTTCGTGATGAAGAACATCACGAAGGACGAGAATTTCAACAAGCCGCTGGAGCCGGTCGTGAAGCAGTGGACGACCGTGACGCTCTTCGCGCGCGACATCCTCGCCAACACCGGCGGCAAGAAGGTCTTCTACGAGACGGGCGACAAGTACCTCGGCGTCACCTGGTTCGTCGGCAAGCCCGGCAGCCCAGCGGAACTTTACGTCGACCGGTTTGAAATCCTGGAGATCGAGCGATGACGCAGCTTCTGGCGGCGGTCCTCCTCGCGCTGGCCCAGAACGACAAGACGCGGGCCAACTCCTACGACGACGCGTGGGAGGCGAACTGGAAGACCCACTGCCAGACGGTGCTCGGGGGCGGCGGCGGCAAGACGGCGGGCCTCGTGCTCCAGATCGGCGACTCGATCACCCACGCCAACCCCTACTCCCAGTGGCCCCGCTACGGCGCGGGCAAGACCGCGGAGGACAACGCGGTCTGCGTCTGGTCGCTCGCCACCGTCGCCTTTCCCGGCACGAACAGCGACCCCACCAGCATCAACGGCTTCTATCTCGCCGCCGCGGATACCTCGGGGAACCGGGGCATGACGGCCTCGGGCGGCCTCGCCACCGACGAGTTCCTGAGCGGCAACGGGAACGGCGGCACGGCCATGCCGTCCGACACCAATCAGACCACCGCGCGGGCCAAGGTCGCCGACGGGTCGACCTACACGGCCAACCTCCACATCACGACCGTGGCCAACGCCTTCCCGAACGCCCAGTTCGCCG
>JACQFK010000447.1 GCA_016200125.1 Planctomycetota bacterium | reverse complement strand
GAATCGCGGAGGTTGTTCTGCTCGGCCACCACCATGTCGCGGAGGATCTCCGACGCCGCGAGCTCGGCGGCCCGGTCGATCCAGCGGAGCGTTCGGTCCTCCCGGCCGTTGAGCCAGGAGTTGCTGATGGCCAGCTGGCGATAGAGCCGGGCCGCCTCGTCCTTGAGGTCGGGATCCTTCGACGCGGCGGCGGCGGGGACGAGGTCGCGCTCCGCCTCGGCGGCGACTTCGTCCAGCTTCGCCGAGACGTGGGCATGATGGGGGGCGGTGATATCGGTCGACGCGTCCAGCGGCTTGACCGACCGGAGGAGCTCCGAGATCCGTGCCTTCAGGGCCTGGGGATCCATGCTTGAGCAATAATACCCGCTTTTGAACCCGACGGGGCGGGATCGTATACTGTTCAATTCATGCGGATCTATCTCATGCGCCACGCCACGGCGGAGGAGACGGGCTCCGGAACCGACGCGGCCCGTCCCCTCACGGAGCGGGGCCGGCGGGAGGCGCGCGCCGCCGCCGTCGCGCTCCGGGAGCTGGAGGCGCAGGTCGCCGCGATCATCAGCAGTCCCCGTCTTCGGGCGCGGGAAACGGCGGAGATCGTCGCGACGGCCATCGGTCGCGACCTGAGCGTCGAGGTCCGCTCGAGCCTGGACTGCGGCGCGACGCTCGCGGCCCTCCGCGATGAGCTGGAGCCCAGGCAGGAGGGGGAAGTGCTCCTCGTGGGTCACAACCCCGAGCTGAGCCAGTTCGCGAGCGCGCTGGCCGCGCAGGCCGTCGCGTTCCGTCCCTCCACCGTCTGCTGCTTTGAAGTGGAAGGTTCCGACGCCAAGCTGCTCTGGCTCCGACACCCGGGGGAATCCGAATGAAGACGCTGCTGTTCGCCCTGCTGCTTCTCCAGGAGTCTCCCGTACAAGAGGGACTGGAGCTCTGGCTGGATGCCTCCTCGCTCCCGGAAGGCGCGCTGACCGTCTGGCCCGACCGGAGCGGCCGGAAGCGGGATCTGGCTGCCGTCGAAGGCCTGCCCAAGCGGATCAAGGAAGGGATGGTCCGTTTCGACGGGCAGGGATGCCGGCTCCAGGGGAAGTGGGGGATCGAGCTCGACGACCTGACCCTGATCGTCGTCTTTTCGGCCCATTCCAATCAAGGGGGCTTCCGGTCGCTCTTCAGCGCGAGCGCGGCCGCCGTGAATGACTACCAGTCGGGCCTCAATGTCGACTTCGGCGGCTTCGGGGGCGACTCGATCGCGGTGCTCAACGTCGAGGGCCGGGGCCAGGCGGGGCAGAGCAACCTCCTGGTCCAGCCCGCGCCCCTGGAGGCGCTCCACATCGCGGCCCTGACGTCGACCGTCGGGAAGGGCGCCACCCGGCTCCTCTTCGACGGACTCCCCGCCGGCCGCCGCGACCGCGGCGAGGGGAAGCTGAGCTTCGACGAGATCCGGCTCGGCTCGCGCCGCTACAGCAACGAGGGCCGCGTGCCCTACGACTCCGGCTTCTTCCACGGCGACATCGCCGAGGTCCTGCTCTATCGCCGCATCCTGGGCGACGAGGAACTCGCACGGCTCGGTGAGCAGCTTCGCCGGAAGCACCCGAAAGCGGCCGGCGTCGCGCCGACGTCCCCGGTGACGATGCTCGCGCCCGGCTTTACCGTACGCAAGCTGCCGGTCCAGCTGACGAACATCAACAACCTCGAGTATTCGTCCGACGGACGCCTGTTTGCCCTCGGCTACGACGGCCGGATTCACGTGCTTGCGGACTCCGACGGCGACGGCCTCGAGGACACGGTCACGCCGTTCTACGAGGGGGAAGGAGAGCTGCGGGCGCCGATCGGGATGGCGCTGACGCCGGAGGGGCTGTACGTCGCCTCCAAGGGAAGGCTGTCGCTGATCCGCGACCACCACGGAGAGGTTGTCGCGCAGGGCTGGAAGGAGATCGGACACGGCGTCGACGCGCTCGGCGTCGCGGCCGCCCCCGACGGCAGCCTGTATTTCGGGCTCGGCTGCCACGACTTCACGAACATCTACCGCAACTACGACCTTAAGAGCGAGCGAGGGACGATCCTGAAGGTCGCGCCCGACCGCAAGTCGCGGGAGATCATCTGCACGGGCATCCGCTTTCCGGTGGCGCTCGCGTTCAACCGGCAGGGGGACCTCTTCGCGACCGAACAGGAGGGCGAGACCTGGTGCCCGGGCGGGAATCCGCTCGACAAACTCATGCACATCCAGCCCGGGCGGCACTACGCCTTCCCGCCGCGCGACGACCAGAAACTGCCCGGCGTGATCGATGAACCGGCGACGGTCTCCTTCGGGCCGCAGCATCAATCGACTTGCGGGCTGAAGTTCAACGAGGGGCGCCGCTTCGGCCCCTCGACCTGGGAGGGCGACGCGCTGGTGACGGGCTACTCGCGCGGCAAGCTGTGGCGCGTCCCGCTGTCGAAGACGCGCGCGGGCTACGTCGGCCGCCCGCTGCAGATCGCGTCGCTGACGATGCTCCCGGTCGACGTCGCCGTCTCGCCGAAAGGGGACCTGGTCGTGAGCTGCCACAGCGGAGGGCCCGACTGGGGAACCGGTCCCAAGGGGCCGGGGACGCTCTTCAAGATCTCCTACAGGGGCGCGCCCCAGCCGGTCGCCGCCTGGGCCGCCGGGCCGATGGAGGTGCGTGTCGCGTTCGACGGGCCGGTCGATCCCGAGGAGGTCGGCGGCATCACGTTCGGGGAGTTCGTGGGCGCGGCGGATCGCCTCG
>JACQFK010000446.1 GCA_016200125.1 Planctomycetota bacterium | reverse complement strand
TCGACGGGAAGTTCGTTCTCGTCTCGACCCGGCCGCTCAAGGAGATGTACGACCATCCCTCCCTTCTGGCCGCCCTGGCGAAGCCGGGCCTGGAGAACTTCGCCGCCGTGCTGGTGGGCGACGGCAACCTCCGCGCCGACCTCGAGAAGCGCGCCACCGACCTCAAGGTCATCGACCGCGTGAAGTTCATCGGCATGGTGGACAACGAGAAGATCCCCGATCACCTGGCGGCGGGGGACATCTACGTGACCTGCTCCCGCAGCGACAGCGCCTCGCTGGGTCTGCTGGAGGCGATGGCTTCCGGCCTGCCCGTGGTGGCGAGCGACATCCCCGCGAACCGCGAATGGATCGCCGACGGCCAGTCGGGCTGGCTCTTCCCGGGCGGGAACTCCGAGGCCCTTTCCAAGGTGCTGCTCAAGGTCGGCGAGAGCGAGCAGAACCGCCAGGAGGTGGCCCTGCGCGGCCGCGCGATCTCGCTGGCCCGGGCCGACTCCCGCAAGAACTTCCCCCGCCTCCTCGCGCGGATCGAGGCGCTGGCGAAGGCGGCCAAGGTCCAGCCGCACTAGGAACCCAGAGCAATACCTGCGCTTGGCCACAGAGGCACAGAGACACGGAGAAGATCATGTTGGGGATTCCCCCCTCCGCCCGGCGGGGGCACAGGGGGAATGATACAGAAGGATTCCTCTGTGGCTCCGTGACTCTGTGGCCAATATCAGGTTTTGCAATCGTTTCCAAGGGTGCGTCTGCACGTTGAGGAACTCTAGCGGATGGAGCCCGTCTTTCAGAAGCTCCTCGCCCTCCCCGTCGTCCTCGCCCTCGTCGTCATCGTAACCGCCGCCGGCTGCCGCCTCGTGCGCGCGCTCCTTCCGCAGTCCTCCACGGACGAGCGCCGCCTGCTGGGATTCCTGTTCGGGATGGCGATCCTCTCGGTCGCCACCATGGGCCTTCTTTTCGTCCGGCTGCCCGTCCGGCTCGGAATGCTGATCCTCCTCGCCGCCGGCGCGGCCTGGAGCCGGCGCGAAGCGGCGGAGCTCGCGGGCGGGGCGGCCGGCTGGCTGCGCGCGATCCGGGACAGGGGCCGGGGAGAGCAGCTGTACCGGCTGATCGTTCTTGCGGTCGCGTTCCTCGGCGTCGTGGGCTGTCTCGCCCCGGAAACCGGGTGGGACACGGGCCTCTACCACTTCACGATGGCGCAGATCCGCGCCGTCGAGGGGTCGATGGTCGTCCGCGAGGACATCCCCGCGGGTTACCGCCCGTCCTACCTGGAGATGCTCCAGACCCTGGGCTTCCTGTTCCAGGGCGAATCGCTGGCGTCGCTCTTCAATCTCGCGTTCTACCTCGGCCTTCTCGGGTTCACGGTGCATTGGGCCGAAGGCGCGGGGGGCGCCCGGGCCCGCCTGCTGGCGGGCTTCGGATTCCTGGCGCTCTCGGTCTTCGTGCTCCGGGCCGGGGGAGGCGACGTCGAGGTCGGCCAGGCCGCCTACCTGACGGCGGCGCTCTACGCCCTTTGGAAGCTGCGGGGGGGCGGGGGAGGGAACTGGCGCTGGGTTGCCGGCGCCGGTCTCGGGATGGCGCTGGGGATCAAGTACCCCTCCGTCTGGGCGGTCCTGGCGCTGGCCGTCGCCTGGCTCGTCGTGCGGCTGAGGGACCGCGCGGCCCTGACCGCGCTTCTCCTGGACGCCGGCATCATCGGCGCGACGGCGCTTCTGATCGGCTCGCCCTGGTATCTCCGGAACTGGATCGCGGTCGGGAACCCGGTCTATCCCTTCCTCCAGGAATCGGGCGAGCTGTCCGGCCGCGTCGAATCCCTGGCGAAGGTCCCGCTCACGTTCGCGAAGCTGATCGCCTTCGACGCCTTCATCCTCGCCGCCGTCCCCGCTCTGTGGAGCGCCCGGACCCGCGGGCTGCGATGGATCGCGCTGGCCGCGGGGATCTTCGCCCTCCTCATCCTCTACCAGAAGGGCTTCACCCCGGACGGTTTCGGCATGATGGCCCGCTACGCCTCGCCCTACTTTCCCGGTCTCGTCGTCCTGGCGGCGCTGGGCGTGGATGCGGCCATCGACCGCGGGCCGGTCCTGCGGATCTGCGCCGTCGGCTGCCTGGGACTCGCCGTCTCGGTCACGCTGGGGATCCACGGGCTGCGCAATCTCCGGAAGGTCCCCGCGGCGCTCGGGATCCAGGACCGCGACGCTTACCTCGATCGGCGGATCAACAGCTACTGGGCGATGCGCCGGGCGGAGCGCGAACTCTCGCCGGGACGGAAGATCCTGCTGATCGAGCCCCGCGCCTACTATTGCAGGGCGCCCTACTGGGTGGGCTCGGACTCGGGCCTGGGAGAGCGCTTCGACCGGATCGGCAGCGCCGTCGAGTTCCGGGCCTTCCTCGACGCCCACGCGTTCCAGTTCATCGTCTACTCCCATGCCGAGAACGTGCAGGTGTGGAAGTTCCGGAGCCTCTTGCGGCGGCATCCCTCGATCCTCGCGGAGGCCGGAGCCGAGCTTCTGGAGACCCGGAGCGAATGCACGCTCTACCGGGTCCGCTGACATGAAGCTCCTGCACGTGCACGACTTCTACGCGCCCGGCAACAGCCGGGCGGGCTTCGACCTGGACCGAATCCTCGTCCGCCGCGGCCACGAAGTCCACGTCCTGGCCGCCGTGTCGGAGCGGGGGCCGGCCGATGCCGCGCTGGTGGAGGGCGTCCGCTTCCACACCTATCCCTTCCGGCCCGACTTGACGGGGCGCGCCCGCTACGCGTGGGGGATCCTGGAGAACCGCGACCGCTTCGAGGCGCTCCAGCGAGACCATGGCTTCGACGTCCTGATCCTCAACCAGCCGCTCTGCGCGGCGGGCGTCCTCCGCGCCCCCGCGGCGCGGGGCCTCCCCTGGGCCTACTTCTTCCTCTCGCCCTGGGCCGCCGAGTGGCGCATCGAGCACCCCGACGCCGGCTGGTTTTCGAGGCTGGTGAACGCGGGTTTCCGCGGCCACTTGGAGGGCAAGGCACTCCGCGCCGCTCCGCGGGCCTTCGTCGCGAGCGAGTTCATGCGCGGCCAGTTGAGGGAACAGCATCCCGAGATCCCCGTCTCCCGGATCGACGTCATCCCCGGCGCCGTGGATCTGTCGCGCTTCCGTCCGGAGGGGACGGCCGAGGCGGCGCGGGCCCGCTTCGGGATCGGCCCCGGCCCCGTGATCCTCACGGTGCGGCGGCAGGTCGAACGGATGGGGATCGACCTCCTGCTCCGCGCGGCCGCGACCGTGCCCGGCGTCGAGGTCCTGCTCGGGGGGGAAGGGCCCCATCGCGCGCGTTTCGAGGCGCTGGCGAGGGAACTGGGCGTCCGCGCCCGCTTTCTCGGCTTCGTCCCGGATGAGGACCTCCCGGCGCTCTACCGCGCCGCGGACCTCTTCGTGCTTCCCACGCGCGCCCTCGAGGGTTTCGGATTCGTCGCGATTGAGGCGATGGCCTGCGGGACGCCCGCGATGGGCACGCCCGTCGGCGCGATCCCCGAGGTGCTCGGGCCGCTCGGCCTCGTCTTCGAGGCGCCGACCGCGGAGGCGATCGCCGCCGGAATCCGGCGCTTCTTCGACGCGCGCGACGCCTCGCTGCCCCGGCGCTGCCGCGACCATGTGGCCGCGAAGTACGACCTGGAAGCCGTCGGCGCCCTCACCGAGCAGCTGCTCCAGAAAGTGCTACACTGAGTTCCGGGTCCGATGAAAATCCTCTACCTGACGTTCGACGATCTCAGCATTCCCTTCGCCTGGTCGGTGCACGTCCGCGCGATCGTCAACGGCCTGGCCGCCCGCGGCCACCAGGTCCGGCTCGTCTGCCCCGGCGGCAAAGCTCCCGGCGTGAATGCGGACTGCGACCCGCTGCCGCCGGGAAAGATCCAGCACATCGCCGGCTCGCTGGCTACGTTCGTCCGGAGCGGCCGCGCCTTCGGGCCCGACGTCGTCTACGTCCGCGGCATCCACGCGACCGTGACGCCGGCGCTGGCGGCGGGCCGGCTGGCCCGTCCGCTCGTCGTCGAGATCAACGGCCTCCTCGAGGATGAGGTGAAAGGGTGGCGCCGGGCCGCCGTGCGGAAGTCCCACCGCTTCACCTTGAAACGGACGGCGCGGGTGGTCACCGTGTCGCCCCGGCTCGGGCAGGCGCTGACGGACCGCTATGCGTTTCCCGCCGACCGCATCGACGTCGTCCCCAATGGGGTCGACACGGACCTGTTCCGGCCCTCCGACCGAGACGAGGCGAGACGGAAACTGGGCCTTCCCTTGGACCGGCCGATCGTCGTCTGCGTCGCGGGCTTCTTCGCTCATCACGCGCTCGACTTCCTGATCGCCGCGGCGGCGAAGGCGAAGGCCCTGCTCGTGCTCGTGGGGAAGGACGGGCCGACCGGGGGCGACATCCTGCACGCGGGCCGGGTCCCGCACGAGAAGGTGCCGGACTACCTGGCCGCGGCGGACGTCTGCGCCTACGTGCTCAAGAGCCCGCACGCGCAGTTCGGATTCTCGCCGCTCAAGCTCTATGAGTACATGGCCGCGGGCCGCGCGGCGGTCGTCGCGACGGACGACCGCGATATCCGCGAATTCGTGGAGAAGCACGACATCGGAGCCGCCGCGGGACTCGAGGTGGATTCGTTCGCCGCCGTGATGAAGGCCGAGCTCGCGTCTCCGGAGCGCAGGGCCAGAGTCGGACGGAACGGCCGGGCGCTGGCGGAGAGTCAATTCGGCTGGAACCGGGCCGTGGTCCGGGTGGAAGAGTCGCTGCGCCGCGCCATCGCCCCCTGATCCCGGGGGTATACTTCTACCGATAGAGTATCTGATGCATCCGCTCCGACTGTCCGTCGTGCTCCCGACGCTGGATCGCCCCGAGGCGATCTACAACCTGCTGCGCCATCTCGAACACCAGAGCCTCGCGCCTCACGAGATCATCGTGGTCGACCAGTCGGCGGTCCCGGATGCCCGCGTCGCCGCCTATGCCGCCGGCCATCCCCGGATCCGCTTCCACCGGATCGCCGAGCGCGGCCTGCCCAACGCGCGGAACGTCGGCGTCGGGCTCGCGACCGGCGACGCGGTCCTCTTCCTCGACGACGACAGCATCCCCGACCCCGACCTGGTCCGCTTCCATGCGCAAGCCTACGCCGATCCCGGCGTGAGCGGCGTCGGCGGCCGCGTCCAGGGCGGCTACGATTCGGGCGGCGCGGGCGTCGGC
>JACQFK010000441.1 GCA_016200125.1 Planctomycetota bacterium | reverse complement strand
TGTTCTGCGCGGTCCCCATCGCGCTGGGCAACTCCGGGTCGCTGGTCGGGGGACGGCTCCAGGACTGGCTCGAGGGGGTGGGGATCGACGCCTCCTTCAACGACCTCGCCTCCGGCGTGGTCTCGATCCGCTCCCTCCTCTATTTCCTGTCGCTCACGGTCGTCTTCCTGTACATCAACCTCGCGCTGCTGCAGCGGCGGCGCGGGGGTGCCCTCATGGGCCTGTCCTCCAACACGACGCCGCTCCTGCGGAAGCTCGGCTTCCACCACGGGGTCCGGACGCTGTCGCTCCTGGTGATCGCGATCTCGCTCGGCGTGCTGGCGAGCCGCGCGGGCGGCCGCGTCGACCTCACCCAGGAGAAGCTCCATACGCTCACCGAGCCGACGCGCGAGGTGATCCGCAAGATTGACCGCGGCCGGCCGGTCTACATCCAGGCCTACATCAGCGCCGCGGTTCCCGAGAGCTACGTGGAGCAGCGCGAGTCGCTGGTGTCGCTCCTCCGGGAGTACAACGCCATGGGGGGCGACCGCATCCACCTGCGCATCGTCGACACCGAGCGCTACAGCCCCGAGGCGCGCCTCGCGGAGGACCAGTTCGGCATCCGGCCCGAGATGGTCCGCCAGGCCGCGGAGGGGGACGAGGACGCCGAGGCGATCTACATGGGCGTCGCCTTCACCTGCGGGACCGAGGAGGTTGTCATCCCCTTCGTCCACCGCGGCCTCTCGGTGGAATACGAGCTGACGCGCTCGATCGGCACCGTCTCGGGGGCGAAGCGCCGGAAGGTGGGCATCGCCAACACCGACGCGCGCCTCTACGGCGGCCTCGACTTCCAGAGCATGGCGTCGCAGACGGAGTGGCAGATCCTGAGCGAGCTCAAGAAGCAGTACGAGGTGACGCAGGTCGGCCTGGACCAGCCGATCGCGGAGAAGATCGACGCGCTGCTCGTGGCGCAGGTGTCGTCGCTGACGCAGCCCCAGATGAACACGCTCCTGGCCTACATCAAGGGGGGCGGGGCGGCGCTGCTCTTCGACGACCCCTTCCCGGCGTTCAATCCGCGCCTCGCGCCCGGCGAGCCCAAGCAGAATCCGAACCGCGGCTTCGGCGCCATGCCGCCGCCCCCGGGCGAGCCCAAGGGCGACCTGGCGCGGTTCTACTCGGAGATCGGCATCACCTTCCCGAGCGAGATGATCGTCTGGGATACCTACAACCCGCACCCTCGCTTCCACCGCGCGCCGCGGGAGATCCTCTTCGTGGGCCAGGACCGCTTCAACGCCTCCGAGGCCCTCTCCTCGGGGCTGCAGGAGATGGTGCTGATCTACGGCGGCGAGGTCCAGCCGGCGCCCGGGACCGCGACCCTGGCCTTCACGCCGCTCCTGACCACCACGCCCGTCTCGGGCGGCGTCTTCAAGAGCCAGATCTTCCAGCAGAGCTTCTTCGGCATGAGCCGGGTGGAGCCGCAGTACCGCCCGCGCGGGCAGCCACTCACGCTCGCCGCCCGGGTGAAGGGCAGCGTGCCGGCGGCTCCCGCCAAGAACGGCCAGCCCCCCGGCGCGCCCGCGAACATCAACGTCGTGTTCGTCGCCGACCTCGACTGCATCTCGAACGAGTTCTTCGCGATGCGCAACGAGGGGCCCGAGGGGCTGCAGCTCGACAACATCACCTTCGTGCTCAACTGCGTCGACGTGCTGGCGGGCGACGAGTCCTACGTCAGCCTCCGCAAGCGCCGGCCGAAGCACCGCACCCTGGAGCGCTTCGAGAACCTGACCAAGAGCCACAACCAGAAGATGATCGACGAGACCAAGGACGCCGAGGAGAAGGCGGCCAAGGGGCTCAACGAGGCGCAGGCGCGGCTCGACGCGAAGGTCGAGGAGGTCCGCAAGCGGACCGACCTGGACGAGCGGCGCAAGGAGAACGAGATCGCCAGCCAGCAGCAGGTGGAGCAGAAGCGGCTGGAGGTCTCCAAGCGCGAGATCGAGGACCGGAAGAAGTCGGCGATCGACCGGAGCCGTGCGACGATGAAGCAGTCGGTGAGCTCGATCAAGAAGAACATCCGGAACCTGGCGGTGTTCCTGTCTCCGATCCCGGCCTCGCTCATGGGGCTCTACATGCTGATGCGCCGCTGGGCGGCCCAGGGGAGGGTGACCTGATGAACGAAGGACGGAAGACGGCGATCTTCGCGGGGACGGCCGCGCTGCTCGTGCTCCTCGCCTGGGCCACCAAGCCCAGCCCCCGCGCGGCGGAGGTTTTCTCCGACCAGGGCCAGGAGTTCTACCCCGCGTTCAAGGACCCGCTCAAGGCCGCCGCGCTCGAGGTGGTCGACTTCGACGGCCTCACGGGCGTCTACCGGCCCTTCAAGGTGCAGGTCGTCAACGGCCAGTGGTCGATCCCCTCGCACCACAACTATCCCGCCGACGGCAAGGACCGGCTGAAGAACACGGCCGCCGCGGTGATGGACCTGCGCAAGGAGCGGATCGCCTCCGACGACCCCAAGCTCCACGAGGAGTTCGGCGTCATCGACCCCCTCGATCCCGCCGCCAAGGGGACCAAGGGTCGCGGCAAGCGGGTGCGGCTCTTCGACGCCTCCGGCTCCACGCTGGCGGACTACGTGTTCGGGAAAGAGACGCAGGAGGGCGGCGGCCGCCGCTACGTCCGCATCCCCGAGCAGAAGCGGACCTACGTCATCAAGGCCCAGCCCGACATCTCCGTGAAGTTCGAGGACTGGGTGGAGACCGATCTGCTCCAGGTGACGGCGGCCTCGGTCCGGAAGGTCGTGATCGACAAGTACACCTTCGACGAGACCCAGGGCCCCAAGGACCGGTCGACGTACTTCCTGGTGCGCGACGAGGCCCTCGGACCCTGGAAGCTGAACGAGCTCAAGGAGACCGAGGAGGTCAACGCCGACACGGTGAACACGATCACGAGCACGCTGAGCGGGCTCAAGCTGGCCGGCGTGCGTCCCAAGCCCGCCGTGGTGGCGAAGGCCAAGGACCTGAAGGAACTGGGCAAGCTGCCCGCGCAGCAGCTGATGATGATCGCCCAGTCGATGGCCCAGCACGGCTTCTTCATCCTGCGCGACCGCTACCAGATCGCCTCCAACGACGGCGAGATGCAGGTTTCCTGCGACGACGGCGTGATCTACACGCTGCGCTTCGGCGAGGTGCTGGTCGGCACCGGCGACGAGATCAGCGCCGGCAAGGACGAGCCCAAGAAGGACCCCAAGGAGAAGAAGGACGAGAAGAAGGACGGCGCCGAGAACCGCTACCTCTTCGTCTCCGTGGGCTACGACGAGGCGCTGCTGGGCGCCGCGCCCGCGGAGCCCAAGCCCTACGTCGCCGACCCCGCCAAGAAGCCCGAGGATCAGAAGGCGGACGAGGAGAAGGCGAAGAAGGACAAGTCGGAGTGGGAGTCCAAGAAGAAGGACTGGGAGAAGAAGAAGGAGGACGGGAAGAAGCGCGCGGACAAGCTCTAGGCCCGCTTCGCCGACTGGTACTACGTGATCTCGGCGGACGCCTTCAAGAAGCTGCGCGTCGACCGTCCCCAGCTCGTCAAGGCCAAGGAAGTCCCCAAAGACGAGAAGAAGCCCGAGGACAAGAAGCCGGAAGACAAGAAACCCGAGGACAAGAAACCCGACGAGAAGAAGCCCGAAGAGAAGAAACCGGAAGAGAAAAAGCCGGAAGACAAGAAGCCCGAAGAGAAGAAACCATAGCCGGGGAACTTCCCCCGGGTCAGGCCGGCTTCAGCCCCGGACTCCCCGCCTCCACCACGAACGACGCCCGCGTGTTCAGCGGCGCCCCCGGCTTGAGAACGAAGGGAACCGTGCGGTAGTCCGTCCGCCAGGTCTTCGCATCCAGCTCGCACTTCAGGTAGCCGCGCTCGGCGTTGTGAAAGCGGACGAAGGGGTTGTCCGAGAGCAGCAGGTCCAGGTCCTTCGGCCTGCTCGCGCCGTCCCCGCCCGAGCTGATCGAGGTCCCGACGAATTCGGTCGCGACGATGCGGGAGCCCAGGTCGTCGAAGTCGGCGACCAGGTCGTTGGCCCAGTTCGTGTGGATGTCCCCCGAGAGCGCGACCGCGTTCGGGATCTTCCGCTCGTGGAGGAACTTGAGCAGGCGGCGGCGCTCGAACTCGTAGCCGGGCCACTGGTCCATGCTGTAGAGGACGCCCTCGCCGGGCTTGCGGTCGACCCGCGCGATCATCACCTGCTGCGCGAGCACATTCCAGGACGCGCCGGAGCGGACGAGTCCGTCGAAGAGCCACTCGCGCTGCGCGGCGCCCATGATCGTGCCCTTCGGATCCATCAGGTCGGGGCCGGGCGGCTTGTTTCCGTCGCCGTAGGGCTGGTCCGTGCGGTACTGGCGGGTGTCGAGCACGTGGAAGTCGGCGAGGCGGCCCCAGGGCAGGCGGCGGTAGAGCTGCATGTCCGGCCCCTTGGGCAGGGAGCCGAGGCGGAGGGGCGTGTTCTCGTAGTAGGCCTGATAGGCCGCGGCGCGGCGTTTGAGGAAGTCGGCCGGCAGGACTCCCTTCTCCTCCGAGATGTCGTTCGCGCAGTTGTTGTCGAATTCGTGGTCGTCCGGGGTGACCAGCCAGGGCACGGCGGCGTGGAGGGCGCGGAGGGCCGCGTCGGTCCGGTACTGCGCGTAGCGGGACCGGTACTGCTCCAGCGTCGTGCACTCCTTTCCGAGATGCTTGCGCGGCTTCTTGTCCTGCCCCGCGCCCTCGTAGATGTAGTCCCCGAGATGGATCACGAAGGCGGGATCCTCGCGCAGCAGGTGCTCGTAGGCCGTGAAGAAGCCCTGCTCGAAGTTGCTGCAGGAGGCGACGCCGAAGCGGACGCGGGGCGACGCCGTCCCCGGCGCGGGGAAGGTGCGGGTGCGGCCGACGGGGCTCTCGGCGTCGCCGGCCCGGAAGCGGTACCAGTAGATCCGGTCGGGCGACAGCCCGGGGACCTCCACGTGCACGGAATGCGAGAGCTCGGGACGGGCGGAGACCTCGCCGCTGCGCAGGCCCTGCGTGAACTTCTCGTCCTCGGCGAGCAGCCAGGCGACTCTGACGGCCTCGGGGGCCATGCCGCCCCCGGGCTCGAGCGGCGCGGTGGCGAGCCGCGTCCAGAGCACGACGCTGTCGCCCGAGGGATCGCCGGAGGCGACGCCGAGCGTGAAAGGATCGCCGGCGACCGCGCGGACGCCCTCGCTGCAGGAGGCCAGGGTTCCGCCGACCGCGAGCGCCGCGGTCCTCAGGAAGGACCGCCGCGTCATCTCCCAGGATGTCATTCCTCGCCCTCCCGGTTCACCTTGTGTCCTGTCGTTCCGGCATTGATCTAACCGCTTCGCCGCGCGGAGGATTGCGGAAATATTTCCTGCAGAGTTTTCCGCCCCTCGCCGCACTCCCCGGGTGGAGGTGCGGCATGAAGCGCCAGGAACTCCGGCAGGTCCTGCGGGTCATCAAGGGGCGAGTGAGGGTCAACATGTTCACCTACACGCAGTTCGCGTTCGAGAGCATGGTCGACCAGTCCATCTACGAGGAGGACGTCAAGCGGGCCGTCGCGACGGGACGGCTGGTGGAGACCCGCGAGGATGACCGCCGGGGCACCCACTACCTGCTCCAGGGCTTCGCGATGAACGAGGAGGAGATGCTGCTGATCTGCCGGCTGCTCCGCCGGAAGGTCGTCGTCGCGGCGCTCCACTGGGCCTGACGCCGCGAAAAAAATTCGTGAGCCCGCCATTTTTCCTGTCGAGAAAAGGGTCCCTCGACACACTCCCCGGGTGGAGGGGCTCCGCGGAACGCCGGAGTCTTCAAAACCTTGAACAAGGTCGAAACCTGTGCTAAAACCCGGGCCGCGAGCCGGGGTCCGGAGGGGAAGGTGGGCACCATCGCCGCCTGGGGCGATTTCGACATCCATTTCGACGGCGTTCTCGGCCGCGGGGGCATGGGCTCGGTCTACCGGGCCTGGCAGCGGTCCGTGGGACGCTGGGTCGCCGTCAAGGTGCTCCACTCCACGCCCTCGGCCGATCCCGAGCTGCATCAGGGCTTCCTCCAGAAGTTCCAGATCGAGATCCAGGCCCTCGCGCGGCTCAACGACCCGCGCATCGTCACGATCCTGCAGGCGGGCGAGAACGACGGGCGGCTCTGGTTCGCCATGGAGCTCATCGACGGCGAGACCGTCGAGAAGCGGCTCAGCGACCGCGGCGCTTTCGACGAGGAGGAGGCGGCCCGCATCGGCATCGAGGTCGCCCGCGCGCTCGACGCCGCGCTGCGGCAGAAGATCATCCACCGCGACGTGAAGCCGGCCAACATCTTCCTCCTCCGGGACGGATCGGTGAAGCTCGCCGACTTCGGCCTCGCCCGGAGCGCCGAGCTCGCCCGCACCCGCCTCACCGACCTGAACGCGGTGGCCTGCACGCCCGAGTACGCGTCGCCCGAGCAGGGCGACGGCCGCGCGACCGACCATCGCAGCGACCTCTACTCCCTGGGCTGCGTCCTCTACGAGATGGTCGCCGAGCGGCCGCCCTTCGCGGGCGAGTCCCAGATGGCCACGCTCTACAAGCACGCGACCGAGCCGGCGCCTTCGCCCCGGACGCTCAATCCCGGGATCTCGCCGGAATACGAGACGGTGGTCCGGCGCTGCCTGGAGAAGGATCCGGAAGACCGCTTCCAGGGTTACGCGGAGCTCATCGACGCCCTGCTTCCTCCAACTGAGCCGATGATCCCCGCAGCCCGTCCGGTCGAGGCTCCCCGCTCCTGGATGTGGCCGGCCGCGGTCGCCGCGGGGCTGACGCTGCTGGCGATCATCCTCCTGGCGATCTTCAGCGCCGAGACCGCGCCCTCCCCCGTGGAGGCCGCCGCTCCTGCCCGCCGCGAGCCCCTGCTGATCCCGCCCGCGCGCCCGGTCGAGAAGAAGGAAGCCCCGGCGGCGACGCCCGTCGTCGCCCCGGAGATCAAGCCCGAACCCGCTCCCCGGCCTCCGGCTCCTCTCCCCGAGGAGGAGAAGCGGCCCGATCCGGCGCTCGCCGCCGCGGAGGCCCTCGAGCAGTTCCGCGCGTCGCTTCCGCCCCGGGCCGAGTCGGAGCTCATGGCCGAGATCCCCTGGGGCACCTGGAATCCCGATCTCCTCCACGCGCCCGGCGGCGGGGCGCGCTTTGATCCGGCGGGCAAGACCTGCGTCCTCACCGCGCGGAGCGACGCCGACCGCGTCTGGATCAAGCGGAAGTTCGCCGGCGTCCGGGCGGGCTACGAAGTGCAGTTCCGCCTCGGGTCCGGCTCAGAGCATCCGCGCGCGGCCCTGGCGCTCTCGTTCACGCGCTGGCTCGAAGTCCGGGGCGACGGCGCCTCGCTCTTCCGCCTGCGGGCGGACGGGAGCGCCGAGACGACCGACCAGAAGGTCTTCGAATCGAGGATCCCGGCCGGAAGGCTGACCGTCGTCCCCGGCTCGCCGGATCACCGGGTCTTCCTCGACGACCGCCTCCTGTTCACGCTGCCCGCGGCGGAATGCGCGGACGCCGAGGGACTCCAGATCGGCGCCAGCGGCGGGACCGTCTTCGTCGACAGCGTCCGCGTGAAGGACCGAACGCGATGACCACGGTCCTGCTGGTCCTGGTCGCCGCGCTCGGACAGGATCCGTCCGAGGCTCCCCCGACCCGCCGCGCGCGTCCGGTCCGGGTCGGCAGCGACGTGCGGATCATCCTCGAGGAGACGCCGAAGGGGGAGTTCGAACACGACTACTACGAGCAGCAGTTCCCCGTCGAGTTCCGGAGCGGCTCGGCCGCCGCGAACTCCCGCGTCTGGTACCGCACGGTCTGCCGTCCCCAGGACGAGAACCCGACACCGATCTTTCTGACTCCCGCGTCGCCGCCGGCGATCCCGATCAGCATCAGCGGGGCCTTCGGAGCCCCCCATCTCAGCGTAACGTCGACCCGCACGCTGACGACGATCCCGGGAAACACCCGGAGCGATCCGATCATTTCGAAGCCCGCGGTGTTCGGAGGCAACAGCGGCCCCGACCGCGTTTCGAGCTCCGACGCGCCCTTCCTCTACGGGCCCGATGTGGACCTGATCGTGGCGCCGGACCTGGCGTCCTGGGACCCGGCTCGCTGGATGCCGGACGGAACCTCGCTTCATTTCTACGCGCGCGCCCTCTTCGGCTCCTTCGAGGTGTTCGACACGCCGACGACCCTGCAGCTCTACGGCGTCGGGCCGCGGCTCTCCGTTCCCCTCCTGAAGTCGGGGTCGCTGGAGCTCGCCGTGACCGCCTCGGCGGGCCCCGCGTTCCTCCACACCGGGATCGGCGACGCCGTGGGCTTCGACGGCGGGATCGGCCTGCGCCTGGAGACCTTCTTCACGTCCGCGTTCTCCTTCGTCGCCGCGCTGGAGGCGAACCTGTATTTCTCCGAGAACGTCACGGCCATCGGTCCCGTGGTCAACCTGGGGTTCAACCTCTCATGGTGAAGCGTGCCCTCCCGCTGCTCCTGGCCCTCGTCCTCGCCGGCTGCCCGGGCGAACTCGGCAACGGTCTTGCGGACGCTGCGACCGGCCTGATCGCGCCCTCCGGCCTCGCGGCCGTTCTCAACGGCGGCTCGAAGATCGCGTTGACCTGGGCCGATCGCGCCACCGTGGAGACCGGCTACCGCGTGGAAATGAACCTCAGCCCCTTCGGCACGCCGACCATCGGAGGCGTCCAGTTCCTTCCCGCCGATGCGACGTCGACCGTTTATCCTTCGACGCCGAATACGACCTACTACTTCCGCGTCGTCGCGATCACCGGAACGATGGAGTCGGATCCGTCCAATGTCGTGGTCGTGACCACGCCGGATGTCCCCGTGCAGCCCGTCATCGCCGCACGTCCGTCGACGCCCTCGAGCATCGGGGTGAGCTGGTCCGACCTCTCCAACGAGACGGGATACGTCGTGGAGCGGTCGTCCGACGCGGGCGCGACCTGGAGCGTCGCGGCGACGCTTCCTGCCGGCGCCATCTCCTGGTTCGATTCGGGACTGGCGGCCGACACGGAGTACGGCTACCGCCTCATCGCGATGAACGGCTTCGGCGGGAGCACGCCTTCGGAGCCGGATTTCGCGCAGACGGCGACGTCGGCGGTCCTATTCTACGGCGCTCCCTTCGGCGGCGACTACGGGGAATACACCTCCTTCGTGGTGGATGCCGCGGGAGCGGAGCACATCGCCCACTACGACGTCGCGAACCACCGCGTGCTCTACTCCACCCGGCTGGGCCTTTCGAATTACGTGACCGTGACGGCCGACGCCGGGCCGACGGGCACCCAGTACGTGGGCGGCGACGGCACGTCGATCGCGGTGGACGCCTCGGGACACGTCCACATCGTCGCCCATGATCTGACGAACGACCGCCTGCGCTATGCCACCAACGCCTCGGGCGCCTGGGTCGCCTCTTCCATCGACATGGCTCCGAGCGGAGCGAAGCCCCGGATCGCCTGCGATCCCGGGACGGGCACGCTTCACGCGGTCTACCAGGGGATGGTCCCGACCCAGCTGAAGCACGCCTCGAAGGCGCCGGGACAGCCTTGGGACACCACGGAGTCGGTGGATG
>JACQFK010000440.1 GCA_016200125.1 Planctomycetota bacterium | reverse complement strand
CGGCGCCCCACGCCGTCGCGGTGCAGGAGGGACCGGCGGCCCTGTGAATGAAGATCGATGACCTTCTCGAAGTCCTCGCGGGCGAGGTCGCGGTAGGGCCAGGCACGGCGGAAGCGGTCGAAGAGCTTGTCCTCCTCCCAGGACTCCGCCACGCAGGAGGCCACGACCTGCTGGGCGAGGATGTCGAGCGGCGCGGGCGGCTGCGGGGTCCGGTCGAGGACTCCCTTCCGGATCGACCGCAGGATCGCCGCCGCCTCGACGAGTTCGTCGAGCGTGAGGGCGAAGATCCGCCCCTTGGGGGTCTTGCGCAGCGCATGGCCCGCCCGGCCGGCGCGCTGCAGGAACGTCGCAATCGAGCGCGACGCCCCCACCTGGAGGGCGAGGTCGACGTCGCCGACGTCGATGCCCAGTTCGAGCGACGCGGTCGCGACCAGGGCCCGCAGCTGCCCCGCTTTGAGGCGCTGCTCGGCGTCGAGGCGGTGCTTCTTCGAGAGGCTGCCGTGGTGGCTGGTGACCGCCTCCTCGCCGAGGATCTTGGTCAGCCGCGCGGCGATCCGCTCGGCCATCTTGCGGGTGTTGACGAAGATGAGCGTGGTCTTGTGCGCCGCGATCAGCTCCGCCATCCGCGCGTAGATCTCCTCCCAGACTTCGTGGGAGCAGACCGCCGTCAGGGGCGACTTGGGGACCTCGACGCCGACGTCGAGTTCGCGCAGGTGGCCGATGTCGACGAGCGAGCAGTCCCGGTCCTTCCCCACCAGGAAGCGGGCGACGTCCTCGAGCGGCTTCTGGGTGGCCGAGAGCCCGACGCGCTGGAAGCCGCCGGTCAGGGCCTCCAGGCGTTCCAGGGAAAGCGCCAGGTGGGAGCCGCGCTTGTCGCGCGCCAGGGCGTGGATCTCGTCGACGATGACGGTCTTGACGGTCGACAGGATGCGACGGCCGCCGTCCGTGGTCAGCAGGATGTACAGCGATTCCGGCGTGGTGACCAGGATGTGGGGCGGACGTCGGGACATCGACGCGCGTTCCTTGGCGGACGTGTCACCCGTCCGCACAAGGACGCGCACCGATGGGAGAAAGGGATCGCCGGCCGAAATCTCGGCCAGCGGGAGAGAGAGATTCTTCTGGACGTCGTTTCCGAGCGCCTTGAGCGGGGATATGTAGAGGACCTGCGTCTGGTCCGGCAGGTAGGGCCCCTGGCGGTAGAGGGCGTCGATCGACGAGAGGAAGGCCGCGAGGGTTTTGCCCGATCCCGTCGGGGCGGCGATCAGGACGTTCCTCCCCTCCCGGATAAGGGGCCATCCCTGGCGCTGCGGAGGCGTGGGTTCGCCCAGCTTCTCCGAAAACCAGCGCGACACGGCCGGATGGAACGCCTCAACCTGCATGCCCCCAGTCTACGATCTGGGTGTGTCACGATGTGACACAAGTTCCAACGTCGTTGGATTGGTAGCAGTTCAGCGGGAGGTTTCTCGCTTGGATTTCTCGGCGGCGATGTCGCTCCAGTCGACGAAGCCCGCACGGAGAATCGCCAGATAGTCCTGGGCGTCGGCTCGCACGCGGGGTTCGGCCGCCGCGACCCTCTCGAGCGAGGAGATCGCCTCGGCCCGGCCGGCCTTCACCAGGTGGGCCAGCAGCAGCGGCTTCGCGTCCGCGAGGCTCTCGCGGTAGATCGCCCCCTCGAGGGCCGCCAGCGTCGAGGCTCGGAAGGCCGGCGGCGCTTCGGCCATCCGCTCCGCCGTGGCCAGGCGCACCGAGCCCGAGGCGTCGGACAGGAATTCCGCCAACCGCCGTAGCGTCCCCTCGTCGGCGCCGTGCACCTCGATGCCCGACAGCGCCTGCGTTCTCAGCTCGTCGCCGCCCGACCCCGTCCGGACCAGATCCATCAGGCCGGCGTTGACCGCCGCCGCCTGCGTCCCGTTCTTCTGCGAGTAGCCCGCGAGCGCCCCGAGAGCGGTCAGGCGGACGGAGAGGTCGCCGTCGGAGTCTGCGAGGGACAGCAGCGTCTTCCGGACCGAGCCGTCGCGGTCCCAGGCGGCCCCGAGAAATGCGATCGCCGCCTGCCGCCGGCCCAGGCAGGCGTCGGCCTTCGCCATCTGGTCGAACGCAATGCGGATCCCCGGCTCGTCGGCCGCGTCGGGCGAGACGCAGAGCGCCCCCTGGAGGACGTCGAGCACGGCGACATCGCTCTCGGCGCGGAACATCTCAAGGACCTGCTGCGCCGAGAGCCGCCCCTCCCCGAGCGCGGAGAGGAGGAAGTTGTGCAGATCGTTCAGCGCGGCGGGACGGGTCTCCAGGGACCGCTTCAGCTCCGCCCGGATGTCCTCCAGCTTCGGGACGGACGGCGGCGGGACCTTTTCCGCGATCACGGGCGGCGCCGCCGGAAGCGGCTCGGGGGCGGGTCGATCGCGAAGCAGCGGCGGCGACGGGGGCTCCACACCGGATCGGCCGAGCAGATACGCCCCGGCCACCAGCACGATCCCCGCAGGAATGACGATCAGCATGCGCATCGGCGACCTCACAGTCCGAACGTGCTCGTGTAGGCCCCGGACACCCAGCGGGCGGCGCCGCCCCAGTAGATCTGGTACCAGCCGCCGGAACTCGCGCTCCGGACGTACTTCTGGCCTGAAGAGGTGGTGCCGACGATCGAGTATCCCGTCGACGGCCCCGTCCGCACGTTCAGGCTGACGGTGTTGATCAGGACGCCGGTCACCCCGCTGATGCCCGTCAGGTAGCTCCCTGAGCACCAGCCCGTGTTGTTCGCGTAGTGGATCTTGTACCAGCCGCCCGACGAGGCTACGGCCACGTACCTTTGCCCGCTGTAAATGCCGCCGATGATCGAGTTGCCCGTGGAGGTGCCGCTCCGCACGTTGAGGGCGTCGACCGACACCTGCATCGCTTTCTGCATCGACGTCGCCGGCGGCGGCGTCGGCGCGGGCGAGGAGCTCTGCCGCACCAGGCTCATATAGTAAGTCCAGTTGAAGTAGGGCCCGGGATCGGTGTGATTCGAAGCCCCGCCGTAGCCGGTCCCGTCGGGGTCCGGCACTTCGTTGTGGCCGATGATGTGCGACCGGTCCATGGGGATGCCGTAGGTGAGGCAGATCCAGCGGGTCAGGCTGGCCGACGCACGGTACTCGGCGTCGGTCCAGTTGTTCCGGTTCGCGAAGCCCTCGTGCTCGATGCCGATCGAGTGGAGGTTGTAGTACGAATTGCCGGCGTGCCAGGCGATGTTCTTGTCCTCGACCATCTGGGTGATCGCGCCGGCGTAGGATACGACGTAGTGGGCGCTCGCCTGGGCCGCGGGATTCTGGAACCAGGAAATGCCGCCCGACGCGCTCCCCTCGATGTCATGGATCACGACAAAGGTGATCCCCCGGGAGTAGTTGATCGTCGTGTAGTTCGACGACGACGCCGGCCTCCAGGTTGTGGGAGGCTTGGACTGCGCGAGGGCGGTCGACGCCAGAGCGCAGGCGAACGTCAGGGTGAGAGACAGGATCCGTGCCTTACCCATAACCCCTCCATCAAAGGGGCTCGCCCGCTGGAGGAAACGGAGCGGGTCGCGGCTTCGTACGAGAATTCAGAACCTGCCGAATTCGTGTACGAAATCGCGTTCCGCTTCGTTTTGTCCCGCATGATGCTCCAGCCGGAGGCCGGCTCCGTGAGACGTGTATAATCAGGG
>JACQFK010000429.1 GCA_016200125.1 Planctomycetota bacterium | reverse complement strand
TGGCCCGCACCGAGCACGTCACGCTCGGCTGCGAGATGGAGCGGCTCCAGAAGCTCCGCAAGGCCGGCCGCTCCCCCTCCCTGGGCGGGCTCATCATCGACTCGATCGAACAGACGCGGAAGACGCTCGGGCCGCGCGCGCGCAACTACCGCGACGTGCTGCGCTCGTCGAACGTGGCCGGGGACAGCGTGCGGCTGGACCTGCTGGCGGGCCTGCTGGCCCAGCATCCCACGCTGCCGACCGCCGGCGAGATCATGGGGCTCTCGGCCCAGGTGGACCGCTGCCGCCTGGCGCTCCTCAAGCGCCCGGCGACCGAGATCCGCAAGGCGCCTGCGCCCCCGGCGATCCCGCTGGACGTCAACGCCGATCTGGTGGAAGACCTCCGCTTCGCCGAGAAGCTGCGCCACTCCTTCGGGCCGGCCTCGCCGGGCATCGAGCTCTGGGAGGCGATGACCCTCGCGCTCGATGACCGCGCCGCCGCCGGCCAGGCCGCCGAGCAGCTCCGCTCCCGGCGCGCCGACGACGGCAGCCTGATCCGCATCCTCGAGCGCATCCTCGACGTCCGCACCCGCCACAGCCGGCTCGCCACCAAGCTCCGCAACTACCTGAACCACCTGCCCATCGGCCGCTACAACCGCGAGCTGATGGACCTCGCCTTCGGCTTCCTGCTGGCCTCGTCCGAGGGACGCAGCCGCGCGGAGCAGTGGCTCGAGGACCCCCAGCGCTTCCTGCGCGAAGCCGCGATCCGCGTCGAAGGCGTGATCGGCAAGGCGCAGAAGTACCAGGCCGCCCTGCGCGCCGCCTAGCAGCGCCGGAGCGCGACCGCGGCCGGCCGCAGCCCTGAAGGCGCCTGCGAGGACTCGCTCCGGGCCAGGAGATTCATCCCCAGGATCAGGAGCAGGGCCAGCAGCGAACCCAGGATCGCGCCTCGGATCGTCCCGTCGCCCGTGTTGAAGTTTCTCATGAGAGCCCCCCCGCGCAAGCGGCGTGCCGAAGCCCTTTCCGGGCCGCCGGGGCCGACCGGTGGGCAGCCTCTTGCTCAGCGCCGGAGCTCCGCCTACAATCAGGGCCGTGGAGGACCCCGACGTTTTCGAAGTCGCGATGCGCATCGCGCAGGTCGAGTACCCCGGGCTGGACGTCCCGGTCTACCGGGACCGGCTCGAGGAGTTCGCCCGCGAGGGCCGGGCCCGCGTGAAGACCCGGGGCCGCCGCGGCGTCGAACAGCTCAACGCGTACTTCTTCGACACGCTCGGCTTCCACGGCAACGCCGACGACTACTACGACCCGCGGAACAGCTACCTGAACGACGTCATCGACCGGCGCATGGGGATTCCCATCACCCTGGCCGCGGTCTACTGCGAGGTCGCCCGCCGCCTGGGCTTCCGCGCCCACGGCGTGGGCTTCCCCGGCCATTTCCTCGCCAAGTGCCTCATCTCCGGGGGCGAGGTCCTGGTCGACTGCTTCAACGCGCGGATCGTGGACCGCGAGGACTGCCAGGAGCTGCTGAACTCCTTCCGCCCGGGCGGCCCGCGGGTGTCGGAGGAGATGCTCGAGATCGCCGCGCCGCGCGACATCCTCTCCCGGATGCTCAACAACCTGCGCCACGTCCACGCCCGGCGGGGCGAGTTCGCCCGGGCCGTGCAGTGGGTCGACATGGACATCGCCCTGCGGCCGGAGTCGCCCCACAACTACCGCGAGCGGGGCATGCTCTACATCCAGATGGAGGAGTTCGGGAAGGCCGTCGGCGACCTCGAGCGCTACCTCCGCGACATGCCCGGCGCCCCCGACCTCCGCCAGGTCCGCGAGCAGATCCAGCTCATCCGCAAGCTCCTCTCCCACCTGAACTGACCATGGACTTCGACCCGGCCGCCCTTCCCGCGCGCGACGCCTACCGGCTGCTGATCTCCTGCATCATCCCGCGGCCGATCGCGTTCGTCACGACGCTGTCCCGCGAGGGGATCAGCAACCTCGCGCCCTTCAGCTTCTTCAACGGCGTCTCCTCCGATCCGCCCGTGGTGTCGATCGCCGTGGCCGCGAAGCGCGACGGCTCGAAGAAGGACACCTGGCGCAACATCGAGGAGACCGGCGAGTACGTCATCAACATCGTGGTCCCCGAGCTCATGGACGCGGTGATCGTCGGCGCGCGCGAGCTGCCCCACAACGTGAGCGAACTGGAACTCTCGGGGCTGCGCACGCTCCCCTCGACCCAGGTGAAGCCGCCGCGCCTGGCCGACTCGCCGATCAACCTGGAGTGCAGGCTGCTGAAGATCGTGGAGGTGGAGGAGACGGCCCTGATCCTGGGGCGCGTGGTGATGATCCACGCCAAGGACGAGATCGTCGAGAACGGCCGCGTCGATCCCCGCCGCCTCACGTTCGTCGGCCGCCTGGGCGACGACCTCTACTGCCGCGTCAACGACCTCTTCGAGCGCAAGCGGACCTGAGCATCCTCACTGCCCGCCGGTCGTCGTCTTCATGATCATCCCGGCGTCTCCCACCGCCGTGCCGGTGAGCGTCGACACCATCCGGATCGCGCGCAGATTGTTGCCGCCGTTGATCTTCACGTGGATGAAGGAGCGGCTCCAGGTGCCCCCGCTGTTCGTCGTGGAGTAGATCCCGCCGCCGGCGCCCTGCGCGACCGCCCAGCCGTTCAGGTCGTCGAGGAAGGACAGGCTCGCCGGCACGCCCCAGCCGGCGGCCGTCGTCGAGGTCCAGGCCCCGCCCGCGGAAAGCCGCCACACGTTGCCGTCGGCCCCCGCGGCGAAGAGCTGAAAGCTCGTCCCGGAGGGCGCCTGGATGGCGTTCAGCGTCGTGGTGACGGTCGTTGACAGGAGCGGGACGATCGGGGTCCAGAGGCTCCCGATGTCCTGGAGTCCGACGGTCGCGGGATCGTCCACGCTGCTCAGGATCACGCTGGCGTTGCCGGCGGCGTAGATCGTGTCGCCGGACGGAGAGGCCCCGAGCGCGTGGAAGGTCCCGCCGGGCGCCACGTTGGTCCAGGTCAGCCCGCCGTCCGCGGTGTAGAACACCGCGGTGCCGCCGACGCAGACGCCGTTCAGATCGCCCTTCGGGAACAGGATCGCCTCGAAGGTCCCGACCGTCGCCGCCCCCGTCTGCCAGGTGCCGCCGACGGGGCCCTTGATCGCCGTGTGGTAGCGGATCGTGTCGCCCGCGCCGCAGAGGTACGCGACGTTGCCGGAGCCTCCGCGCGGGATGCAGACGCCGGTCAGGTTCGCGCCGCCCACGCCGACGTTGAAGTCCTCCCAGGTGATGCCGCCGTCGAAGGTGCGCAGGACGCGGCCGGCGTCGCCCACCGCGATCCCGACCGACCCGCTGCTCGTGAAATCCACCGCCTTGAACTGCGGGAGCGGCGCGGCGCCCGGCGGCTTGGAGACTTCGGTCCAGTTCGCGCCGCCGTCGACGGTCTTCAGGACGATGCCCTTGTCGCCCGCGGCGAATCCGTGCAGGAGGTCGACGAAGGAGACGTCATAGAGATCGAGCAGGGTCCCGGAGGTCTGGGCGGTCCAGGTCCAGGTCGACGGCGCCGTGAAGGCGAGCTTGTAGATCGTGCCGCCCTTGCCGACGACCCAGCCGGTGTTGCGGTCGACGGGGAAGCTCATGCCCAGCAGGTCGCCGGTGGGCCCGCCCGTCGTGGGCACCTGGTTCCAGGAGCCGCCCGACTGGGTCTCGACCACGGTCCCCGAGTTGCCGCAGGCGAAGCCGGAGTTCGCGGTGAACATGAAGAAGCGGTTGAGGGGCGGGACGGCGGGGGCGATGGCCACGTTCGCCCAGCCCACGCCGTTGTCGATCGTCCGGCGGATCTGGCCGGCGCCGCCGTTGTCTCCGCAGACGAAGCCCACGCCGGTGAGGGCGAAGAACGTGATGGCATTCGCCGTGGTCCAGGGCGTCGTGCCGCCGCCGGCGTTGTTCCGCGAATCGCGGGACCAGAGGATGCCCCCCTGGTAGGCGTCCACCATGCCGCTGGGCCGGAGCCGGTAGGTGGCGTTGTTGATGCCGTTCGACTGCGGGACGACGACGCTGACGTCGACCCAGGGCTCGGTGAACCTCGGGGTGACGTCGTCCTGGACGAAGAACTCCGAGGAATCGTAGGAGCTGAAGGCCACGCTCCCCGCGGGGACGGCGTCCGCCCGGCCCACCGCGACGACCGTGGCGCTCGCGAAGCCCGCGGCCAGCACGTCGCCGCCCAGGTTCGCCGGGGAGTACTCCAGCTGCGTCCAGGTGGCTCCCGCGTCGCCGGTCCGGAGGAAGCTGCCGGCCTCGCCCATGACGAGGCCCGACTGGCTGGTCGCGAAGCGGCAGACCCGGAGGTTGCTCGTCGTCGGCGAGCGGAACTGCGATTCCCAGCGCGCCGGCGGGACGACCTTGGGCGCGCCCTTGTGGCCCCCTCCGCCGCAGCTCGGCGCGAGGACGGCCAGGAGGATCAGGCTACCAATCGATCTGTTCTTCACCGCCCCTCTTGTTCTCCACCCGGGCCAGGACGAACAGCAGATCCGACAGCCGGTTCATGTATTGCAGGACGATGGGTGGCACGGTGACCTGGCGGGAGAGCATCACGATCCGGCGCTCGGCCCGCCGGCAGATGGTGCAGGCCAGGTGCAGGAAGGCGGCCCCGCGGGTGCCGCAGCGGAGGATGAAGCCCTTGAGCGGCGGCAGGTCGGCGTCGTAGCGGTCCATGGTCCGCTCGAAGGCCTCGACCTTCTCGGGGCCCACGACGGTCTTGGGCTTGACCTTGCGCGTCTCGTACTTGGGATCGGCGAGCTGCGCGCCGAGGGCGAGGAGGTCCCTCTGGATGTCCAGGAGCCGGGCCGCGATCTCCTTGTCCTCGACGAAGGCGCGCGCGACGCCCAGGGCGGCGGAGAGCTCGTCGACGTCGCCGTAGGCCTCGCAGCGGAGGTGATCCTTGGGGACGCGGCTGCCGTCGAACAGCCCGGTCGTGCCGTCGTCGCCCTTCTTCGTGTAGATGCGGACCATGCTGGGCTTGCGCGAAACCGCGGGCGTCTCCTGTTCCTGCCGGAAAATCACACTCGATACACACCCCGCGCCGCGGAACCCCTGCGGTTTTCTACGACGGGGCAGATCAGGCCCCGCCGTAGCGCCTCTCTAGAGGCGCGAAGGCGGGTTACTTCTTGAGGAACGAGAAGCGGCCGGGGGGACGCTGCGGCGGAGCGGGGGGCTTGCCGCCCGCCGGCGGGGGCGGGGTCGCGGCCTTCTCGTCCGGCTGCGCCGCCTTCATCGGGCGCGTCGCCACTTCGCTGATGGGCTTCTGGACCTGGACGGCCTTGGGCACCGCGGGCTCGGCGGGGGCGGCGGCCTTCACGGGGGAGGCGTCGGACTGCAGCGCCTCGAGCGCGGCGGCCACGCGGGCCTCCGCCTCCTCGCGCTTCTGGGTCTCCTCGACGAGCTTCTCCTGGACCTCGGCGAGGCTCTTCTCCGCCTGCGCGGCGCGCTCCTCGGCCTTCTTGAAGTGCTCCGTCTGCTGGGAGAGGCCCTTCTTGAGCTTCTCCTTGTCCTCGGTGAGGATGCTGTTGGAGAGCACCGCGGCGTCGACCTTGCCCTGGAGGTCCTTGATGACCTCGTCGGACTTCACGGCGGCTTCGAGCTGCTTCTTCGACTCCTGGAGCTCCTTGCCCATGGAGTCGACCTTCGCGCGCAGCGAATCGCGCTCGGCGACGACCTTCCGGTACTCGACGACCTGCTGCTCCAGGCGGACCAGCTTGGTCTTCTGGCGCTCGGCGTACTCGCGCAGGAGCTTCTCGGGATCCTCGTCGTCGCCCGCGGAGGCGGCGGGGATCGGGGCCTTGACGGCAGGGGCCGCGGGGCGGCTCGCCGAGGGATCGGCGGGTTTCACGGGGACGACGGTTCCGGGCTTCCGCATCTCCGAGGCCTTGCGGGGGTCGGCCGGCGCGGCGGCGGGCTTCGGCACACTCGTGGTCGGATTGCGGCGGGGTTCCGGGGCGTTCACGTGGACCTCCTTCTGGGGCGAAAGCTCGACCTGCGTGCTGTCGTTCGAAGGACTTATCATGGGAAGGTCGTCGTTGCTCATAGGTCCCCACCCGTAAAAGCCGCCCCCGCGAACGTCTCAATTGTAGGCGGGCTCCCCCGAGAGTTCAACTGTCATCAGCACCGGGATGCCGATATAATTCGAGAAACGTGACTACGCACAACGATTTCCTGATCGGGCGCATCGCGCTGGAGCGCGGGATGCTCTCCGTGGACCAGCTCGCCGAGTGCCTGAGCGACCAGAAGGCCTCGCCCTCGGGGTCGCTCGGGACGATCATGCTCCGCAAGGGGCTGATCAAGCAGCGCGACCTCGACGCTCTGCTCGAGGAGCAGAAGCGCCGCCTCGCGGAGGCGCTCGACCTCTCGGATCCGAAGCTGGAGGACGCGCTGCTCGGCCGGCTCCTCATCAAGCAGGGGCTGGTGAAGGAGGCGCAGCTCTACGAATGCCTGCGGGCCTCCGCCGAGCTGGGCGAGAAGGGCGAAAAGGCGCCGCGCCTGGGCGAGCTGCTGGTCCGCAAGGGCTACCTCACCACCGACGCCGTCGACCGGATCCTCCCCTCCGTGAAGAAGGACCGCTTCCTCTGCCCCAAGTGCGGGACGCAGTTCTCCTCGCTGGGCGGCGACGAGTCCCGCTTCCCCACCTGCAAGCAGTGCGGCGCGATCCTCGAGAAGCGCGAGCGCACGGGGCGTCCCGGCGAGACCACCGAGACGATCCGGGTCGACCTCCCCGATGACGCGGCGAGGATCGCCAAGGATCCCACGCGCCAGTTCGCCGGCGGCAAGTACCTGCTCGTCCAGGAGGTCGGCCACGGCGGCATGGGCGTGGTCTGGAAGGCCTGGCAGACCGACCTCAAGCGCTACGTCGCGGTGAAGGTCCTGCTGGGCACGATGTGGACCGACGTCGAGCTCAAGCGCTTCTACCGCGAGGCGCAGCTCGCCGCGAGCCTCTCCCATCCGAACATCGCCTCGATCTACGAGCTCGGCGCCCACGAGGGCAAGCACTACATGGTGATGGAGTTCGTGGAGGGCGACTCCCTGGCGCGGCTCATGAACCCGGTCTCGAACAAGCAGGGCACCCAGCGGACGATCAAGCAGCTCCCGCCGCGCAAGGCGATCGAGATCCTGCGCGACGCCGCCCTCGCGGTGGACTACGCGCACTCGAAGAAGATCATCCACCGCGACCTCAAGCCCCACAACATCATGGTCCAGAAGGCCGACGGCCGGGTCTTCGTGATGGACTTCGGCCTCGCCAAGCCCATCCGCAAGGAGGACTCGATCACGCTGTCGGACGCGATCGTCGGGACGCCGCAGTACATGTCGCCCGAGCAGGCGCGGGGCGACACCGTGGATCGCCGCACGGACGTCTTCTCGCTGGGCGCGGTGCTCTACCACGTACTGACGAACCGCCCGCCCTTCGACGGCCACTCGCCGGGCGAGATCATGATGTCGGTGCTCGCCGACGACCCCGCGCCGATGCGCAAGCTGAACCCCCGCATCCACGCCGACGTGGAGACCATCTGCCTGAAGGCGCTCGACAAGGACCGCGACCGGCGCTACGAGACCGCCCGGAGCCTGGCGGAGGACCTGGGGCGCTACCTCGACGGCGAGCCCATCACGGCCCGCCCGCTCTCCAGGCAGGAGCGGGCCTGGAAGGAGCTGCGCCGCCGCCCGCTGCATCTCGCGCTGGTGATGGCCTGCGCGGGCGCCCTCGCCCTGATCTCGATCCTGCTCGCGGTCCAGCACTTCCAGACGCGCGCCAAGATCGAGGAGTTCGCCCGCGAGGCCCACGACGCCTTCGCGGCGGGCCGCTACGACCAGGCGAAGACCTGGTGGGACAAGGTGCTGACGCTGGCGCCCGAAGACCCGGTGGCGCTCGACGAATGGCGCCGGGCGGACGAGAAGGCCGAGGACCCGGTCCGCATGCTCCGCGAGCAGCGCGACCTCCAGCGGCGGATCATCAAATCGAACCACCAGGAGGCCGACGCCCTGGTCCGCGCGGGCAAGTACCAGCGCGCGCTCAACCTCACGCTGCAGATCCTCTTCATCGACCCCAACGACCCCGAGGCGATCAAGCGCCAGAAGTTCTGCGAGCTCCAGCTCGCCGAGGAGGAGCAGAAGATCGAGAGCACGATGGCGGAGAAGGACGCGAAGCTCGTCGAGCAGCGGGAGAAGGAGAACGAGCTCAAGCGCCAGCGCCTGGCCCGCATCAACGCCTTCCCCGACTACCACCGCGCCCGCCAGCTGGTCGAGGACGCCGCGCGCATGCGCCTGCAGGACGAGGCGGGCACGGGCTTCACGATCGCCGACGTGCAGGAGAAGTACCAGGAGGCCAAGAAGGCGCTGACGCTCGCGCTCGAGAAGGACCGCACCTACGCCGAGGCGCTCTACTTCCGCGGCCAGGTCCGCCACCGCCTGGGCGAGTTCGACTTCGCGGAGCTCGACTTCAAGGAAGCCTGGGACTACAGCTCCGACTCGATCCCCGTCGCGCTCGCCGCGGCGCTCTCGCAGCTGGCGATCGTCGAGCTCCACGGGCACGCGCCCCCCGAGGTCCGCGACTCGAAGAGCCGCGACGAGGCGCTGCGCAAGATGGAGGCTTGGGCCCAGAAGGCGGAGAAGACCTCCCGGGCGCAGAGCGCCTTCGAGCACTGGAGCGCGCGCACGCTCCTCGAGTTCAAGGAGGGCCGCTACCCGGCCGCCCGCCAGAGCCTGGGCTACGTCAAGCACGAGGGCCGCGCGAACTACTTCTACCACTTCGTGAACGCCTGCATCAACGCGGAGACCGGGGACTGGCGCGCGGCCACGCAAGACCTGACCTCGGCCCTGGAGCTGGAGCCGACGGCCCTCGAGGCCCGCTGCCTCCGCGCCGTCGTCCGCAGCCACACCGAGGACTTCACCAACGCGCTCAGCGACGCGAAGAAGGCCGCGGAGATCGCCCCTGCCCGCTCGCCTTTCACCTGGCTCGTCTACGTCCTGCGCGGCCAGATCCACCACGAACTCCACGAGGGCGAGGCGGCCTCGGCCGACCTAGAAAAGGCCGGCAGCCTGGCCGGCTCGATGGCCGGCGCCGTCAACCAGCTCAAGTCCCGCTGGAACCGCCCGCCCAACAACAAGTAGTTTTCCCCCACCCCTTGACAGCCGGGGTCTCCCGGTGTAAAGTACTTTGCGTGACAAAGCTAGAAGAGGGAAGGAGCGCCACCCGCGACCTCGAGCGCATCCGCGCGCTCATGGAGCGGGCGACGGAGTGGTCGAACCTCTCGGGCTGGTCGGTCGTGATCTCCGGCCTGCTGGCCTCGGCGGGCGCCGCCGCCTGCTTCGCGAAGGGCGCCGACTTCGAGCTGCCCGGGCACGCCCGGACGCTCGCGCTGGTCTGGGGCGCGGTCTTCGCGGCCGCCGCCGTCCAGGGCGTCGGGTTCTCGGTCGCCAACTCGCGCCGCAAAGCCGAGCCCGCCTGGTCCCCCCTCACGCGGCAGGTCGTCGTCGCCATGCTGCCCGCCCTCTTCACGGGCGCCGCGCTCACGGGCTACGGCTTCACGACCGGGCAGCTCGACCTGCTGCCGCCCTGCTGGATGCTCGCCTACGGCTCCTCCCTGATGGGCCTGGGGCTCTTCGCGGGCCGCCCGGTGCGGGTCGCCGCCCTCGCCTTCCTCGCCTTCGGCGCCGCGTCGCTCTTCCTCTGGAAGGACCGCGGCCTCCTGACGATGCTCGCGTCCTTCGGAGGGATCCACCTCGCCCTGGGAGCCTGGATGCTATGGAAGCCTCGAGCGTAAGCCGCCTCAACGCCGTGATCCACGAACGGGCCCGGCTGGGGATCATGTCGGTGCTCGCCGCCCGTTCCGCGCTCACCTTCGGCGAGCTCAAGACCCTGTTGGACCTGACCGACGGCAACCTCTCCGTCCACCTGCGCATCCTCGAGCAGGCGGGCTACGTGTCGATCGAGAAGAAGTTCGTGGACCGGAAGCCGCAGACCTCGGTGAAGCTCTCGAAGAAGGGCCGCCTCGCCTTCGAGCACTACGTCGAGGTCCTCGAGGAGATCGTGAGGAAGAAGTGAAGTTGAGACGTCATCCCCTGGCCGTCCTCTGCTGCATCATCGCCGCGCTCCTGCTCCAGGCCTTCGCCGCCTGCTTCATGACGCGGAGGGCCCTGTGACGGTCCAGGCCCTGCTCGGCCGCGGCGAGCCCCGGGGCGCCGGCCGCCTGGCGGCCGCCGCGGCGTCGAGCGCCTGCTTCGGCGCCGCCGTGGGCTGCTACACGGGCCGCTG
>JACQFK010000428.1 GCA_016200125.1 Planctomycetota bacterium | reverse complement strand
GTCGACCTTCTCGAGCTCAATGCCGAGGTCCTCGAAGATGGCCTTTCCGCCGGTGAGGATCGCGATGTCCTCCATCAGGGCCTTGCGGCGGTCGCCGTAGCCGGGCGCCTTCACCGCGCAGATGTTCAGCGTGCCCCGGAGCTTGTTCACGACCAGGGTCGAGAGCGCGTCGCCCTCGATGTCCTCGCTGATGATGAGGAGGGGCTTGCCCGCCTGGGCGATCTTCTCGAGCAGCGGGATCAGCTGCTTCACCGACGAGATCTTCTTCTCGTGGAGGAGGACGTAGCAGTCCTTGAACGTCGCCTTCATCTCCGCGGGTTCGGTCACGAAGTAGGGCGACAGGTAGCCTTTGTCGAACTGCATGCCTTCGACCCACTCGACGTAGGTCTCGAGGCCCTTGCCTTCCTCCACCGTGATGACGCCGTCCTTGCCGACCTTCTTCAGGGCCTCGGCGAGCATCGTCCCGATCGTCTCGTCGCCGCCGGCGGCGATCGTGCCGACGTTCCGGACCTCGGAGATGTCGTCCAGGCGGACGGGCTTGGAGAGGCGCTTGAGCTCGGCGATGATGGCCTCGACGGCCTTGTCGATGCCGCGCTTGAGCGCGATGGGGTTGGCGCCGGCGGTGACGTTCTTGAGGCCCTCCTCGAAGATCGCCTCGGCGAGCACGGTGGCGCTGGTGGTGCCGTCGCCCGCGACGTCGTTCGTCTTCGAGGCGACTTCCTTCACCATCTGGGCGCCCATGTTCTCGTAGGGGTCCTTGAGCTCGATCTCCTTGGCGACGGTGACGCCGTCGACCGAGACGATCGGGGCGCCCCACTTCTTCTCGAGGAGCACGGCGCGGCCTCGGGGTCCGAGGGTCACCTTGACCGCCCGGGCGAGCTGCTTCACGCCGCGGCGGATCGCCTCGCGCGCTTCCTGGTCGAACGCAATTCTCTTGGCTGCCATGGGATCTCCTAAGGGGTCATCGGGATGCCGCGGGGGGCGCGTCCACGCCGAGGCGGGCGATCCGGGAAAGGTCCAGGGCCGAAAGACGGGCCGCCAGCCCGTCGATCCAGGGTTCGAGGAGATCTCCGCCCGGCGGCCGCAGGAGGAGCTTTCCATCGGGCTGCACGATCTCGAAGGCCTCGCTCGCGCAGCCGAGCGGAACAATGACCCCGTCGCGCTTGAGATGCAGCTGATCGGTCACGACGTAGATCCGCTCAACATCCAACGCCGTCAGAAGGTCCATTCCGTTGTGATAGTGTCCCGCCATAAGTGGAGGAGACGGCGCAAAAGGCGTGCCAGGAGCCGGGGGTTCCGGGGAGAGGGATTTCCGGGACCACCGCCGGTCGGCGGCGATCCCGGAAACAACTGCAGATGCCGTACAGCAAAAACCTACTTCTTGTCGGCGAGCGGGGAGGCGACGACCGACGACGCCTTGTCGACGACCGGCTTCGCATCCGAGGCCGTCATCTGCGGCGCCTGCGAAAGAACGATGGGAGCGGCCGCCTTCGCCGAATCGACGATGGCGGGGATCGCCTGCGGGGCCGCCGCTGCGGGAGTCTCGGTGCCCGTCTTCTTTTCTTCGGTCAAGGTCTTCTCCATAACTGTGGGATTATCAATCACGAACCCGCGCTCGGATCAGGGAACTCTACGTGAAGGGCAGGGTCGCCCGGGTTCCAACGCAGGTCATGAGCCCTCTCTCAGCAAGCCGGAGGCCACGGCCCGTGGAGAGACGCAGGCGGGGAGTCCGCAGCCTCGAAGATGACTCATAGTGATGCCGCTGTGACTCAATCTGATTCCAGCCCGGATAGGCTTAGGGCCCGGCTTCAAGGCATGTTAGAGTGGAGGAGCTTACCCAAGGTGAAGTGTGCGCGTCGAGGCTCTGGACCTGAAGGAACTGCTGGAACTGGATCCCGGGGGCGGGCTCATTCATTTCGCGGGGCAAAGGGCGCTCATCATCGACGCCGTGGCGCAGGGTCTCCTCCGCAAGGAACTCATCGACACCTTCGGCGTCCGCGTGGCCCGGGGCATTCTGAGCCGCTTCGGCTACGTCCACGGCCGCCGCATGGCCGAAGCGATGAAAGCCCGCTTCAAATGGGACAGCGACGACGACTGGCGCCGGGCGGGCGCCCGGATCTACGCGCTCCAGGGACTCTTCATGCTGGAGCCCGGTAGTTCCGCCTCCTTCGGACCGGAGGGAGGCATCTGGCAGGTCTCCTATGAGGCGGAGCAGCACATCCTGCATCTCGGCCAGTCGGACTATCCCGTCTGCTGGACGCTCTGCGGGCTCGCGAGCGGCTACATCAGCTACTCCGCCGGGAAGGAGATGGGGGCGATCGAGGACCGCTGCATGGGCAAGGGCGACAGCGCCTGCCATGTCACCATCAAGCCGATCGAGCAGTGGGGGAGCGAGTTCAGCGAACAGCTGTCCGTTTTCAAGAGGGAAGACCTGGATACGGCGCTCAAGGAAGTCGCCCAGGCGCTGAAGCGGACCGAGCATCTGCTTCGCGAGCGGACGCGAAAGCTCGCGCAGGTCGCCAAGGTCGAAGATGATCCCGTGGGCATCGTGTCGCGGAGCCCGGAGATGCGCCGGGTCATGGGACTGGCCCGGACCATCGCCAAGGTCGATTCCACGGTCCTCATCACGGGGGAGAGCGGCACGGGGAAGGAGCGCGTCGCGCGCTTCGTCCACGACAACTCGGCCTGCGCCGGGGGGCCCTTCGTCGCGGTGAATTGCGGCGCGATCAGCGAGACGCTCCTGGAGAGCGAGCTGTTCGGGCACGCCCGCGGAGCCTTCACGGGCGCGACGGTGGACCGGCCGGGCCTCTTCGAAGCGGCCAACGGCGGGACCCTCTTCCTGGATGAAGTGGGGGAGATCCCCCTGTCCATGCAGGTGAAGCTGCTCCGCGCGCTCCAGGAGCGGGAAGTGCGGCGCGTGGGCGAGAACAAGAGCCGGCCGATCAGCGCGCGCATCATCACGGCGACGAACCGGGATCTCATCCCGGAGGTGGCCGCGAAACGCTTCCGGGAGGATCTCTACTACCGTCTGAAGGTGATGGAACTGCCCGTGCCGGCGCTCCGCCGGCGGCAGGAGGACATCCTCCCGCTCGCGAGGATCCTTCTGGCGGAGTCGGCGCTGCGCATGAACCGCAGGGTCGACGGCTTCAGCGCCGCGGTGGCCGACCGGCTCCTGGGGTACTCCTGGCCCGGCAATGTGCGGGAGCTGTCGAACGTCATGGAGCGCGCCGCGGCGGTGGCGACCGGGAGCCGCGTCGAACTGGAGGACCTCCCTCCCGAAGTGCGCTCCGTGACGCCGTCCGGGATCGTCCCCGGGGCCATCCGCCCGCTCCGGGTCATCGAACAGGACTATATTCTCGCCATCCTCGAAGCCAAAGGCGGGAATCGGAAACAGGCCGCGAAGTCCCTCGAGATCGGGTTCGCCACGCTTCAGCGAAAACTGAGCGCCTACCGCAAGTCTCCCGGAATAACCAAGTCTCCGGCTTCCTGATCGTTCCTCAGTCAATTCCGGCGTGGCACGCGCTTTGCTATCTTAAGCCGGCATGCTCGACCGAAAGAGAGGCTTGAAGCGGCTCGGGGGCCATGAACCGAAGGTCGTGCGGCTGGATTCATGGGTCTCACGCTTCGGAAAGCTGCAGCTGAATCTCCGGCGCAGTCCCTGGCGCACGCTCCCGCTGTCCGGGGACGAACCCAAAGGCAATTCTTCCAAGAAGCAATAGATCCCAGCATCCGATTTGGAGGGTTCCATGGTTGAGAATGTAGCGACGCGGCCCGACCGTCGTCGGGTCTCCATCGTAGTCAAGGCCGCCCAGGCCAAGGATGTGCGGGTGACGGGCGACTTCACCCGCTGGACGAAGCAGGGGATCCGGCTCAGCAACGACGGCAACGGCCACTGGCGGACGGTGTTGCCCCTCGATCCGGGCGAGTACCAGTACCGGATCCTCGTCGACGGGCAGTGGCAGGATCACGAGGACGCGACCGAGCGCGTCGCGAATCCCTTCGGATCAGAGAATTGCGTCCTGAAAGTCACGTAGACCGCCAGCGGCCGCCCCCGCCGCATCGGACAACGGAGCTGAATGCCCATGTCGTACCGGATCCTGGTCGCCCTGGACGGCTCGCCGGCGTCCGAGGCGGCTCTTCACGAAGTCGAGCGGATCGCCGTCGGCGGAGCCGCGGTCCATCTCCTTCGCGTGGTTCCGACGCTCCCGCTCAGCGTGAGCGCGCCGTCCGCAGGCGTCATGGACTTTCATGACCAGGCGCTGTCGTACCTCGGCAAGCTGCGCGAGACCTTTCCCGACCTGCGCGGGCTCGACCTCATCCGCACGGGCGATCCGGCGGACGCCATCCTCCAGGCGGCGCTGGAGTTCAACATCGACCTGATCGCGATGGGCACGCAGCTCCGGACCGGCCCGGCGAAGGCGTTCCCGGGGAGCCTGGCCGGGATCGTGGTGCAGCGGTCGCAGCTGCCCGTGCTCTTCAGGCAGCCGGGCCCCCTCCCGGACTGCACGTCGCTCCGGCGGATCCTCGTGCCCCTGGACGGCACCGAGGACTCGCTCACGATCCTCCCCGCGGTCCAGAACCTGGCGCTCCGGATCCGGGCGGAAGTCGTCTTCCTTCATGTCTCCGCGGGCGCCCTCGCCCCGGCGGCTGCCCTGCCGGCCGGAGATCCGAGGGCGAAGCTGCTCAGCCTGGCCGACCGCTTCGACAAGACCGACCTGGTGTTCTGGCAGACGATCGCCGAGGGCGATCCAGTCGAGGAGATCCTCAGCCATGCGAGGACGCTGGACGCGGACCTGATCGCGATGGCCGCTCCGGCCGTCAAGGAAGCGGACGGGACGACGGTCGGCAGAGCGGCTCTGGCCGTCCTCGGACGCGCGGAACAAGCCGTGCTTCTTCAGAAGCCGGGCCTGCACACGGTCGTCTCCCGCGCGTGGATGTATCAATAGCCGGCGCCCCTGAACAATCCGTCGGTAACCGGCCGCCCACGCGACGTCTATGGGATCATGAACTCCGCGCGGCTCCTTTCGCCGATTCTGTTCGTCGCCGCGGCCGGTTGTCTCGCCAAGGACGCCCCCCTCTGCAGGATTGAAGAAACTGTCTGGGATTCGGGCAAGGGGGGCTGGCACACCTACGCCGCCCTTGAAGTGCGCCCGGACAAGAGCTGCATCTGGACCGTGGATCCCCCTGCAACGTGGAGTGATCTGTTCCGCACAGGGTCCTTTCAGCTCGAGGGAGCGGAGTACCAGGAGCTCCTCCTCGTTCTCGAGTCCGATGCGTTCAGCAAGTCGGGTGCCGTCCCGACTCACCGGGTCTTCATCGACGACCACCGCGCAAGAGTGCCCTCTGCAGTAGCGGCGGTGCTGGACCGCTTCCGGAAAGCCAACTGGACCTCCGTGGTGCACTGGTTTCCCTCCCCGGAAATCCCCGTGGACCTTTTCAAACGGGACCAGCCCCTCATCGGCGATCTGATCCTTTGGGGCGGCGGGATCATCGTGCGCGCCGACCGTTTCTATTCGCTGGACCTCGATCGCGCGACCACCACGGCCCTCGTGATCCCGGGAATGGAATCCATCGGCGCCCTGGCGATGAGGGGGGCTTCCGAAGAGGTGGCGCTGGGCCGCGACGGCGGCGGCGGTGC
>JACQFK010000427.1 GCA_016200125.1 Planctomycetota bacterium | reverse complement strand
GCTCGGGCTTCGCGGGGTCGAAGGTCACGGCGTGGGGGATGTCGCAGTCCGGGATGTTGACGATCATCTTGTCGAGCACGAGCGGCGTGGGGATCGTCGTGCCGCGGCCGTGCTGGCTGACGCACTCGAAGCGCCAGACTTGCGTGCCGTCGGCGACCGAGAGCGCGATCAGGCAGCGGTTTCCCATGAAGAGCGCGCAGCGCCGGCCGCCGATCAGGGTGATCGCGGGCGTCTGCCCTTCCCCCATCGGCACCCCCTCGCGGTGGGGCTCGACGAAGGTCCAGAGCGGCTCCCCGGTGTCGGGATTCAGCGCGCGGCAGAGGACGAAGTGCTCCTTCTTGTCGCTGTCGACCCGATGGCTGCCATCGCCGTAGTAGAGGATCAGCTTGCCGTCGACGAGCAGCGGCGAGCACGAGTACCCCTTTTCGCCGGAGGGGAACCATTCGTCCCAGAGATTCTTGGTCCAGACCACCTTGCCGCTGCTGCGGTCGAGGCAGTGGAAGTGGCCGATCGCGCCGAGCGCGTAGACGTGGCGGTCGTCGACGGCGGGAGTGGAGCGGAAGCCGCCGGGAGCCCAGCCGATGTTGCGCTTCCAGTAGGGGCCGATCTCGTAGCTGTGCTTCCACTTCTCCTTGCCGGTCGCCGCGTCGAGGCAGGCGATCGTCTCCGCGACCCCGTTCCGCTGCTCGGTCCAGGCCACGAAGACCTCGCCCTTCGACACCGAGGGGGAGCTCCAGCCCATCTTGAGGGGCGCCCTCCAGAGGACGGGCGGCCCCTCGGCGGGCCATTCGCGCAGCAGGTTCTTCTCGGGCGAGCTGCCGTTGCCGCGCGGTCCCAGGAATTGGGACCAGTCGTCGGCCGTGCCGGCCGAAGCCAGGAGCAGGAGCGCGGCGATCGTTCTCATGAATCCAGGTTCCCGCAGGGACTGTGATATGATGCGCAACGTGAGTGATCCGCTCAAGCAGTTGGAGGACCTGGCCGGGGCCGCGGAGCTTCACGCGCGGCAGGAGCACGGCATCGAGATCGGCCTCGACAACGTCGCGGGGGCGGACCGCGTGCTCCATGCGGAATCCCAGCGCCTCGATCCCGCGGCGCCGAGGCTGCGGATCGGCGGCGTCCTCGTCAGTCCCGTCGACGCCGTCCGACGCAAGCTGACGGATCCCTCCGCGGCGTCGCTCGCCGCGATCGGTCGCCGTCTCGAGGCCTGGGCGCGCCCCGAGCCGGGCGCCGCTCCCGCGAACCGGGAGGCCTGGGACCGGCTGGCCGGAGATCCCCGCTTCGCGGGATCGTCCGAGCCGCTGGGCGATCCCGCGTCCGCGCTCGACGAATGGATCCGCGCGGAGGGACTGCGGGGGAAATCCGTGCTCTGTCTCGGCGCCGGGGGCGGGCGGCAGGGACCGCTTTTCGCCCAGGCCGGCGCGAAAGTGACCGTCGTGGATTTCAGCGAGCGGCAGCTCGACCACGACCGCCGCGAGGCGGCGGAGCGGATGCTCGACCTCAAGGCCGTCTGCGCCTCGATCGACGATCTGAAGGAACTGCCCGCCGCCGTCTTCGATATCGTCGTGCAGCCGGTCAGCGCCTGCTACGTGCCGGATGTCGAGCGGGTCTACGCGGAGGTGGCGAGGGTGCTGCGGCCGGGAGGGCTTTACGTCGTCCAGCACAAGCAGCCCGCAAGCCTTCAGGCGGCCGAGGACCTTCGGATCGCCCATCCTGCCCAGGAAGGCGGCGTCGTGCCCCCGGGCGAAGCGGGGACCGTGGAGTATCTGCACACGCTGGATGCGCTGCTGGGCGGGCTCTGCCGGGCTGGCTTCGTGATCGAGGACGTCGCGGAGCCGCCGCGGGGCGATGCGCTCGCGCCCGCCGGATCCCCGGGGCAGCGCGCCTGGCTCCTGCCGCCTTATTTGAAAATCAAGGCGCGCCGCCGTTAGCTCCGTATAATGGACCTTCCCGACTGAGAGGGACAAGAGATGGCTTCGGGCGGCATTCCGGTGGTTCCGCGCGTGCTCCAGGATCTCCAGCTGGCCAGGCGCGCCTGCGGGGAGATGGGAGCGGCGGGGGAGTCCGTCGAGCTCTGGGAGGCCTACACCCTGGCGCAGGCGGACGGCGCGGTCCTGACCCGCGAGCTGGAGCGGATGGCGAGCCTCAAGGGCAAGGGGACGGCGGGCGCCGCGCTTCAAAACCGGCTGAACGAGGTCCGCCGCGACACCGGTCCGCTGGTCGAGTACCTCCGCCAGGTGCTCCCAGCGTCCCTCCCGCTCCTGGCCGACGCGAAGGCGCTCGACCTGGCGCTCGTCTTCATCATGTCCACGCCGCCGGCCCGTGATTCCGTGGTCCGCTGGTTCAAGAACCCCGCCGGCTCCCGCGACGAGGCCATGCGGCTCCTCCGCACGATGGGCCGGATGGTGGAAAGCTACCAGGCGGCCCTGGCCGAGGGGCCGGTCGAAGCGCCGCCCCCGTCGCCCCCGAAGCCCCCGCCGCCCGCCGACATGGACGAGATCGAAAGAAAGCTCCAGGAAAGGCTCGAGACGCAGCGGAAGGCCCGGGAGCGCTCCATCACGGAGCGGCGGACCAAGGAGAAGGACGACGCGGCGCGGCTGGCGCGCGCGAAGGCCGAAGAGGAGCGGCTCGCGCAGGAAAAGGCGGACGCCGAACGAAGGGCGGCCAACCCGGTGGACCCGGAGACGCTGGCGAAGGAGAAGGCCGACGCCGAGCGGATCGCCGCCATCGAGGCCAAGGCGGCGGAGGCCCTGCGCGCCCTCGAGGAAGCCAAGCAGGCCCGCTTGAAGGCGGAAGAGGCGGTCGCCGCCCGGGAGCGGGCGGAGGCCGAACGGTCCGCGCGCGAGCTGGAGGAGTACAAGCAGCAGGCGGCTGCGGAGAAGAAGGCCCTCGAGGAGGCGGAGGCCGGGACCCAGCGGAGGGCGCGCGAGCAGGCGGAACAGCGGGCCCGGGTGAAAGCCGAGGCGGAGCAGAACGCGCGCGAGAAGGCGGAAGCCGATCGGATCGCGCGCGAGAAGGCGGAGGCCGAGAAGGCGGCGCGCCAGAAGGCGGAGGAGGAGCGGCTCGCCCGCCAGCGGGAGGAGGCCGAAAGGCTCGCCCGTGAGAAAGCCGAGGCGGAACGGGCGGCGCAGGAGAAGGCCGAAGCCGAGAAGTCGGCCCGGGCGAAGGAGGAGGCCGCGCGGCGCGCGGAGGCCGAGCGGGTCGCCCGCGGGAAGGCCGAGGCGGAACGCGTCGCTCGGGAGAAGGCGGAGGCCGAAAAGGCGGCCCGGGAGAAGGCGGAAGCCGAGCGGCTGGCCCGCGAAAAGGCGGAAGCCGAGAAGCTCGCCCGGGAGAAGGCCGAGGCGGAACGGGTCGCTCGTGAGAAGGCCGAAGCCGAGAAGGCCGCCAAGGCGAAGGCGGAGGCGGAACGCATCGCCCGCGAGAAGGCGGAGGCCGAGAAGGCCGCGAAGGAGAAGGCGGAAGCGGAACGGATCGCTCGCGAGAAGGCGGAGGCCGAGAAGGCCGCGAAGGCGAAAGCGGAAGCGGAACGCATCGCCCGCGAGAAGGCCGAGGCGGAGCGGATCGCGCGCGAGAAGGCCGAAGCCGAGCGGATCGCGAAGGAGAAGGCGGAAGCCGAGCGGCTGGCCCGCGAGAAGGCGGAGGCCGAGCGGATCGCGAAGGAGAAGGCGGAAGCCGAGCGGCTGGCCCGCGAGAAGGCGGAGGCCGAGCGGATTGCGAAGGAGAAGGCGGAGGCCGACCGGATCGCGAAGGCGAAGGCGGAAGCGGAGCGCATCGTCCGGGAGAAGGCCGAAGCGGAACGGGCCGCGCGGGAGAAGGCGGACGCCCTGCTGAGCCCGGCGGAGCGCGCGGCGCGGGACCAGGCGCGCGTGGAGCTTCGCGCCCGCGTGCCGGGTCTCCTGGCCGACCCCTGGCGCGAGCAGAAGGTCGGGACCTGGTTCCGGGTCAAGACGGTCGCCGGGAAGGACGAGTCCTACATGGACATGGGCATCCGGGAGCGGGGGGCGGGCTTCTCCATGCTCGGCGTCCAGACCTGCATCGGCGGCCGCTCCGAGTGGGAGAAGTGGGAGCGCACGGATCTCCGGTCGACCCAGCTCCTGGGCCAGGAGATGCTGGAGCTCGGCGACTGCGACGTCTACCAGATCTCCTCGCGGGCGGGTCAGGAGAAGGTCTGGATCCTCCTCGACGGGCCGCACGCGGGCGCTCCGGTGAAATCCGAATCTCCGGGCGTCGCCTTCCTGGCGAAGAAGCTCGGGAAGGAGACCCTGGCGGTTGGCACGAAATCCTTCGAGTGCACGCGCATGGACGGCGAGGAGACCGCCGGCGGCAAGAAGGCCGACGCGGCGCGCTGGTGGTCGGCCCTGTTCCCGATGGGGCCGGTCAAGTCCACGAGTCCCGCGACCGCGACCGAGGCGGTGAAAGCGGGCGAGGACTGGAACCGGCGCCCGCCGTTCCCGTCCTGACCGCCGGCGCCCTGCGCGGTCAAAGCATGAACACCTTTCCGCGCGAGCCGTCCACGCGGATGCGGTCGCCGTTCTTCAGCCGTCGAAGCGAGCCCGGGACCGACATCACGGCCGGGATCCGCATCTCCCGGGCCGTCACCGCGCCATGGGAGAGCGGCCCGCCGCTTTCCGTCACGACCGCCGCGGCGCTGTAGAAGAGGGGCGTCCAGGTCGGATTCGTGGTCCGGGCGACCAGGATCGCCCCCTTGGGGAAGCGCGCGAAATCCTCGGGGCTGAGGACGATGCAGACGGAGCCCTCGGCCTCTCCCGGGCTTCCCGGAAGTCCGGAGAGAGCCTCGCCGCTGTCCTCCTTCTCCGCGGCGCCCAGCACCCAGTCGGGCCGCCGCGCACGGTCCTTCTCATAGGCCCGCTTCTCCTGCCGGATCGCCAGGGTCAGCCCCTTCCAGCCCTTCGGGGTGTCGGCCTCGATCGTTTCTTCGAGGTGGGCGAGGCGGGCGAAGAAGATGTCCATCGGATCGTCCAGGACCTTCCTCTCGACCAGCCGGTCGCCCAGGGCCCGGAGGCCTTTCCGCATCGGGAGCGCCAGGCGGGTCGTCTGGTAGTGCTCGAGATCGTCCAGGCTCGTGTAGACCCGCGCCAGGCGGATCAGTTCCGTGACGAAGTAGTGAAGATCCTCGGGGAGCCGCCGGAGGAGCCCGAACTCGGCGCTCTGCATCCGCATCTTGAGCGTCCGCTCCCGTTCCGCCGGCGGGCAGTCCATGGGGGTGTGGAGGACGAGCCGGACGGAGTCCAGGACGGTCCAGGGCGCGTCGATCCACGTGGGGTGGAACATGTCGAAATCCAGCTCGCGGTGTCCGTGATCGCGCAGGAACTTGGCGAAGCGGGCATCGAAAGCCGGGAACTTGCGGAGCAGACCCTTCCTGACGAGGGCCTTCGAGTCGTGCGCGGCGAAGAGCTTCTCGAGCGGAGGGCAGGCGTGGACCTCGGAGGCGAGCTCGAAGAGCTCCCGGTTGATGGCGCCCGTCTTCGTCTCGCAGGTCGCGAGCAGGGTGTTGAAGAGCTGCGGTCCCTCGGTGTCGCCGGCGACCAGCCGGAGGATCTGATGAAGCAGCCGGCAGAGTCCCGAGTGGGCGATGGAGATCGCGATGTTGGGCTTGAAGTACTCCGCCCCGCGCTCGCTGACCGCGCGGATGTAGCGCCAGAGACCCTTCAGGTCCTTCGAGTCCAGGGGCTCGGCCATCAATTCGCCGATGCGGAGGAGATAGTGGTCGAGTTCGCAGGTCCAGTGGACCGGCAGCTCCTGCACCCAGCGGTAGCGCTCGCGGAGCCCCGGGATCGCCGCGCGGAGCTGGTCCAGCGCCGTCACGCCGAGGGCGGCCTTCTTCAGGTAGAGCTCCACGGCGTTCTGGTTCCCGTACACGTAGTGCCCGTGGAGGCCGAACCAGCGGCCGTCGAAGGGCGGGAAACCCAGGATTCGAAACGAGTGGTGGAGCGATCGATGGAACCCGTCGTCCAGGAAGTCCCACGTGAGGGGCGTCATCACGTTGGGGAAGCGTTCGGCCGATTCGTCGCGCGTCCAGCGGGGCGGCACCGTCGTGATCGGGCGCGACTGGAGCAGCTGCAGCCGGCCCTCTGAAATCCCCCACTCGACGTCCTGGGGGAAGCCGTAGGCCTTTTCGACGTCGAGGACCAGATCGGCCAGCCGCAGCAGGATGCCGTCCTCCAGGCAGGGCCGGTCCCGGTCTTCAGGCCCGATCTCCGTCGTCTGGGTGCCGCCTCCGGCGAGGCCGACGACCTTCCGGGACTTTCGGGCAATGCGGCGTTCGCGCAGCGTTCGCGTCCGTCGATCCAGGACGAAGTGGTCGACCTCGGTCTCGCCGCTCACCACCGATTCGCCCAGTCCGAAGTTCGCGTCGACGACGATCGATTCCAGATCGCCGCTGACGGGATCGATGCTGAAGGCCACGCCCGCCGCATCGCAAGCGACCATCGGTTGAATCACGACCGCCATCGCCGCGGCGCCCGGATCGAGGTTCCGGCGGCTCCGGTAGGCGGCCGCGCGATCGCTCCACAGCGACCGGTAGCAGGCCTCGATTTTTTCGAGGATCGCGTCGGGTCCCGTCACGTTGAGGAAGGTGTCGTGCAGTCCGGCGAACGCGGCGCCTGCCTGGTCCTCGGAGGTCGAGGAAGAACGGACGGCCATGGCCCGACCCGGGGAGATCTCGGCGCGGATCTCCGCGGCAAGACCGGCGGGAAGCGCGGAGGTTGCGGCGTACTCGCGGAAGGCCTGCGTGGTCACGATCAGCCCTTCGGGAACGGGAAAGCCCCGCTGGGTGAGGAACGCGAGATTCGCCCCTTTGCCGCCGGACTGCTCGAGGCTGGCGGCCAGCGGGTCACGAAATCTGAGCAGGTAGGTCACGAGGAGCTCCTTTCCGAAGCGCTAGGGCGAGGGCCAGCGCCGAGAGGGCGAAGCCCGCGGCAACATCGATCGCGTAGTGGTAGCGCAGGTAGATCGTGGAGAGGCAGAGGCCGACGCCGGGCGCCAGGAGGATCCAGAAGCGCCGCCGGTTGTGCCGGAAATCGAAGCCGAGGAGGTAGGCCGTGACCGCGCAGTGGAGGCTGGGGAAGACGTCCACCCCGGTCGTCCCGCGCGCGACGAGCGCCG
>JACQFK010000471.1 GCA_016200125.1 Planctomycetota bacterium | reverse complement strand
GTGGGCGGGATTCTTCCTCGCCCTCGCGGGGTTGATCCGTTGAGACTCGGTACCTGTTTTGAAGCGCCGGGCCCGCGCCTGGAGACGAGAGAGATTCGACCCTCCACGGCGGCGTGGCTGATCCGGCTCCGGCTTGACGACGGAGCCCATATTGTCGGGCGCGTGGTCGAGATGAGCCCGCATAGTCTGTGGGTTTGTCTCAACTGGCGGCCTCCGGAAAATCTTCAGATCGGCGAGCCCTACCGGGCCGAGATCCATCCCGGGACACCTCAGCAGTTCGCCTTTACGGCCGAGGTGCGGTATGTCGACGGCCACCGGGTTGGATTGAAGCCGGATCGACTACTCCCATTCCGGACCGGGCTTCCCTGGTAGGCGCCATGACTCAGCCCCAACGAGATCGCCGACGGGCTCCGAGGGTGTCGCGGGGATGGCCTGTCGAGATCAAGAACGGCGTGGGCAAGACGTGGCGCGGGCGAGCCGTCGACGTCAGCACCAAGGGCATGCGGGTGTGCGTGGGCGAGGCGCTCGAACTTCGGGGCTTCATGTTCATCGCCTTCACTCCGGGCGACGCGATCGGCCCCGTCTGGACTCGCTTCTCGCTTGTCCGAGAGATCGGGGTGGGAGAATACGCAATCCGGTTCCTCGATCTCCCCCCGATGAACATCGAGCGACTCGGGAGACTTCTCGGCGCTCTCGCTGGAGATTCCCCCGAGGACGGCCAGGATGCACGAAGCCCGCGAACCCCCCGCCGGACAGCCCCTTAGGTCCACTGCGAGGCTGCCTCGTCCCGATCCGAGTACACGCGGATCTGTCGCATGAGGCCGGTCATCTCGAGAATGCTTCGGACGTCGTCCTGGAGGCCGCAGAGCCGCACGTCGCCGCCGACCGCCCTCGCGCGCTTCAGGGCCTCCACCACCACGCCCAGCCCGTAGCTGTCGACGCAGGAGACGCCGGTGAGGTCGATGACAATTCGTAGAGACGCTTCGCGGGTGATCACATCGGCGATCGCCTGGGATAAGCCGGGCGCCGCGCTCGCATCCAAGTCTCCCTCGAGCATGATCAGAGAAATCTGACCGGCCGCCGTCGTACGTATCTTCACGCCTTCAATCATCCGACACGGGCCGCGGCCGGCCAAAGCTTTGATCGGGGTGAGATCGACCCTGGTCGGGCCCGGTCCCGCCCGCTGAATCGGGGCGGACGCCTCCGCCTGAACCCCCGGTTCCACCCGGCATCTGCCTGGTTGGCCCGCCTGACCCTCCTTTGCTGGTCCAGCCGACGCTCGCGCGTGAACTATCGAAGGCTCGCGTGCGGGGTGGCCCGCTGAGGCGGTTCCGCACGGTGGACAAGAAAGTGCGCCCGCCGGTTCTTCGCCCAGCAGGCTTCCGTGCGGTCCGTACAGGCCGGCCGTTCTTCCCCGTAGCTGATCGTAATGAATCTCTCCGACGGCACCCCATGCGCGATCAAATAGTTCATCGTCGCCTTTGCGCGGTGGTCGCCGAGCGCCATGTTGTATTCATTCGTCCCGCGCTCGTCGGAGTGCCCCTCGAGGAGCACGAGGTATCCGGGGTTCGACAGCATCCAATCAATATCGGCATCCAGGATCTCGGCATCCTCTGCTCTGATCACGTACGAGTCGAAGTCGAAGTGAACATCACGAAGCCGGGCTGTCGCCTTGAATCGCCGGAGATCAGGTCGGGTGTCGGCCCCAGCCGGCCCTTGGGCACCGATCATCTCTGTCGGCTTCTCGTGAGTACCGGTCTCTTCGATCGCATCTCCGGCGGATCCCGACTGACCGAGCGTCCATCCCGCGCTCGGAGGTGTTGCCGCATGTTCGGTACAACCCAGCAGGGCTCCGGCCGCAACGAACAGAAGAGAAAGGCGCGTTCGAGGAATCCTCATGAGTGCCTCCGGGAACCGCAGCGTGGCGTTGTGCTGCGGGGATGCGGCGGGCGCTCTGGTGTCCAACCTGATGGTCGAACCCCCGTGCGACCGCTCCTCGCCCTGTGGGGCGGCAAGTCGGGCGAAACAGCCCGAAGCGAGGGAGGCTTCCTCTATACTTCGGGTGCTGGCAGCAAGTCAACTCCAACTGACTGCGACGTCTTCGACATCGTGCCACGTTGACCCCGGGTCAACGCCGCAAGTCCGGACCCGAGAAAGGCCACGAAACGGGTGCTGGACGGGGAATCTCGACGAACTTCGTCTCCCCCGAGCCCGGGTGCATCAGCATCGTGGTGGACCTGAGCTTTGCGCTGTTCGATTCCGGGGGGCTTGAGGTGGCGAGCACCGAGAACGACTGGCTTGCGGGAACCCTGACCAAGCAGGTGGGCGGCCTCGCTCCTCGCTCCGCGAAGGCACCGGCGCGCCAATATTCCTGCCCCTGGCGTGGAGGTCGGTGATGAAGGAGCCAGGCTCGGCCGGCGCGTTCCTGCTTTCACTCGAACCGGGCGCGGGCGTAGAGTGGAAAGGGAGGCGGGACTCCATGAGAGACGTGGCGATCATCGGCGTGGGCTCCACCCCGTTCGGCCGGGTGGAGGGCATGGGCATCGTCGACCTGGCGGTGGCGGCCTGCCGGGAGGCGCTGGCCGACGCGCGCGTGGACCGGGCGCGGATCCAGGCGCTCTACCTCGGCAACTTCGTGGGCGAGCGGCTGGCCGCGCAGGGCTCGCTGGCCGCGCTCCTCGCCGGGCGCCTCGGCCTGACGGGCATCCCCGCCACCAAGGTCGAGGGCGCGTGCGCCTCGGGCGGCATCGCGCTGCGGCATGGCGTGCTCGGTATCGGGCTCGGGCTC
>JACQFK010000470.1 GCA_016200125.1 Planctomycetota bacterium | reverse complement strand
GTAGCCCATCAAAGTCGGCATGTCGAAGGCGGTCGACAGCCCCGTCTGCCCGTGCTCCAGGAGATACAGGAACCTCTTGTTCGTGTCGGCCGCCGTGCCGAAGCCGGAGAACATCCGCATCGTCCAGACTTTTCCCCGGTACATGGTCTTGTAAGGACCGCGGGTGAACGGAAACTCGCCCGGCTCCCCCAGGTCGGGCTGGACGCGGTCGGCGGCGCCGTAGGCGACCTTGTCGGCCGGGACGACGGTGCCGGGGAAGCGGGACCTCGGCGGCAGGGGCGGGGTCACCGGAGCACCTCCCGGACGAGGTCCTGGGCGCCCTGATACGGCGATTGCCGGTGCGCGAGCACGCTCTCCACCGTCGCGGCCACCTTTCCGCCCGCGCTGTTGGACTCCCAGAGATTCTTCTGGATCAGGAATTCCGCGATCTGCTTGATGCGATCCTCCATGTTGTCGCGCCGCCGATTCTGAAAGTCCCCGCTGGTGCGCCGTGAGGCGATCAGGCCGTCGATCGCCGCCACCAACTCCGGAATCCCCTTTCCCCGGATGGCCTCGGTGATCACGATCGGAATATCCCGCCGCGACCGCAATCCCAGTTCGAACGCCGTCTTCAGGTCGTGCTCCAGCCGGTCCGCTCCCCCGCGGTCCGCCTTGTTGATCGCGATGATGTCGGCGATCTCCAGCAGCCCGGATTTCATGGCCTGCACCCCATCCCCCGACTCCGGGGACAGCATCACGACGACGCAATCCGCGGCCCGCGAGATCTCGATCTCCGACTGCCCGACGCCGACCGTCTCGATCAGAATGACGGTACGACCTGCCGCATCCAGCAGGTCCGCGGCATCCTGGGTGGTCCGGGCCAGCCCGCCGCTGGTCCCTCGGGTGGCCATCGAGCGCATGAACACCCGGCCGCCCTCGGCCATCTTCGCCATCCGGATGCGGTCCCCCAGCAGCGCCCCTCCGGTGAAGGGACTCGTCGGATCGACCGCGATGATCGCCACCTTCTCGCCGCGCGCCAAGAAGGCCGCCGTCAGCTCATCCACCGTCGTGGACTTGCCGACGCCCGGGGGGCCCGTCAGCCCGATCCGGAGAGCCCCCCCAACCCGCGGGGCCAGGGCATCCAGCACGGACCGCGCCTCCGGGGCGCCGTTCTCCACCTGGGAGATCGCCCTGCTGATCGCCAGGAAATCCCCCCTCAGCACCTCTTCCGCAAGCGCCATGTCGGGGGCAACTATACCACGGCCCGCAAAGGCTTTGCAAGCGGGCCCCCGGCGGGGCTATAATTCCGGCCTCCCCGGATGAATGCGCCATGAGGTTGGGCCTTCTCGGCGGCAGTTTCAATCCGATCCATCACGGCCACCTGATCACCGCTACCCGGGCGGCGGAAGCCGTGAAGCTGGATCGCGTTCTCTTCATCCCTGCGGCTTTCTCCCCCCTCAAGGACTGGCGGGATCTGGCTCCGGACCGGGACCGATGGGCGATGCTCCGGCTGGCGCTGCGGGGAAACGAGCGCTTCGCACCCTGCGACCTGGAGCTGCGGCGGGGAGGCGTGTCCTACTCCGTCGACACCCTCCGCGATCTGCGGCGGACCACGGACGCGCCGCTGTACTGGATCCTGGGAGCGGATGCCGCCCGGCTTCTTCCCCGCTGGAAGTCCATCCGGGAGGTCCGGAGGCTGGCGTCCTTCGTCATCGTCACGCGCCCGGGCGACAGGCTCCCGGCGAAAATGCCGAAAGACCGTATGGTGAAAGCGCCGCTCCTCGAGATCTCGAGCAACGAGATCCGTGACCGGATCCGCAGGGGATTGTCCGTCCGGTACCTGATGCCCGAGGCCGTGGAACGCTACATCCGCCGGAAGGGGCTGTACCGCCGATGATCGCCTCGATCGTCAAAGTCCAGCGCTGGTTCGAAAGCGCGTGCAGCGGCGCCGGCTACACGCTGGATCTTTTCCTTCGCGCCTCCGGGCAGATCGTCCTGCTCGGCCGCAAGCGCCGGGAAACCGTCGGGCAGCTGAATCTCTGCACGCTCGGCAGCCTGCCCGTGGTGTTCATCACCGCCCTCTTCACTGGCATGATCGTGTCGCTGCAGACCGGCCAGGTGCTCCGGGACTTCGGGCAGGAGAGCACCCTGGGCTACATCGTCACGATCGGGATGTGCCGCGAGATGGGACCGGTGTTCACCTGCCTGTCGCTCGCCGGACTCGTGGGATCCACCTACGCCGCCGAGATCGGGACCATGAAGGTCTCCGAGGAGGTGGATGCGCTGGAAGTCATGTCGATCGACCCGGTCTACTTCCTGGTCATGCCAAGGCTCCTGGCGCTCTCCCTGGCTGCCGTGGCCCTCACGATTTATGCGGACGTGATCGGGATCGCGGGCGGCGCGCTGGTCGCCCGGGCGAACTTCGACGTCGACTTCGAAGTTTTCATGAAGAACGGCCGGGATGCCCTGAAGATGAAGGACATCTACGGCGGGCTTCTCAAGGCGTTCATTTTCGGGACAACCATCTCGGTGGTGGCCTGCTCCCAGGGGCTCCGGGCCGAAGGCGGGCCGGCCGGCGTGGGCCGCGCCACGCTGCGATCCGTCGTCATCAGCTTCATGCTGATCCTCGTGTTCGACTACCTGCTCACCTGGATGATCTGGTGAGGTCCGGCGGCCCCCCTATTTCCGGTCGCCGGCCCGGCGGACCCCGATGAATGCTATAGTAAGCGCAGTGGAACAGATCGACGATTCCCAGCCGGTCGCCCATCCGTCCCCCGTCAGCTACCGGTCGATGGTGACCGCGGCCGCCATCGAACTGTGCGATCTGACGAAGTCGCTGAGCGGACGGACCGTCCTCGACGGCGTGTCGCTCTCCATCCTGAAGGGCGAGACCCTGTCCGTGATCGGAGGGTCGGGCGCCGGGAAGAGCGTGACGCTCAAGCACATCGTCGGGCTGATGAAGCCCGACCGCGGCTGCGTGAAGGTGGACGGCGTCGACGTCACGAACACCAACCACGGCTCGCTCGAGGCGGCGCGGAGAAAGATCGGCTTCTGCTTCCAGGGATCCGCGCTGCTCAACTCCCTCACCGTGTTTGAAAACGTGGCCCTCCCCCTCCGCGAGCACGAGCGCCCTTCCGAGGATGAGATCCGCCGCCGGGTCGAGGAGAAGCTGGCGCTCGTCGGGCTCTCCGAGGCCGGCGAGAAGCTCCCCGCCGAGATTTCCGGCGGCATGAAGAAGCGCGTCGGGCTGGCGCGCGCGATCATCCGGAATCCCGAGATCATCCTCTACGACGAACCCACCGCGGGCCTCGACCCCGTCATGGGATCGACGATCAACGACCTGATCCTCGACATGCAGAAGAAGCTGGGCGTCACGTCGGTGCTGGTGACCCACGACATGACGAGCGCCTTCCGCGTGTCCAACCGGATCGCGATGCTCCTGAAGGGGAAGATCGTGAAGGTCGGCACCCCCGCGGAATTCCGGGCGAGCAGCGACCCCCTCGTAAAGCAGTTCATTTTCGGAGAATCGGAAGGACCCCTGACGAGGACACCCGCATGAACCGAGGCATGTGGCTGGGATTCATCTTCTTCATCGCCCTGGTCGTCCTGGGGTTCGGGACCCTGCTGGTCAAGAACGTGAGCCTCTTCGGCCATCCGGTCAAGCTGAACCTCCATTTCGAGCGGGCCCAGGGGCTCCGGCCGGGCAGCGACGTCCGCGTCGACGGGATCCTGTTCGGGCGGGTCGACGAGGTGGCGCTCCACCCGCAATCGGGCGTGCGGGTGGTCGTGAAGCTCAACGAGCCGGTCGTCCTGTACAAGGACTCGGAGATCTTCGTCGAATCCTCGTCCGTGCTCGGCGGCAACATCATCTCGATCCGCCGCGGGTCGCGCGGCACTCCGAAAGTGCTGACCGAGGAACTGGCCGGCAAGCCGCGGCCGGGGCTGGAGGAGGTCGGGGACCTCGCGAGCGAGAACCGGGAGAATCTCAAACAACTGATCACGAACCTCAAGGATGTGTCGCAATCGATCAAGGACGGGCAGGGCTCCGTGGGCAAGCTCTTCAAGAGCGACGAACTCCACAAGGAGGCGGTCGACACGATCAAGGAGGCGCGGCATTCCATCACCGAGGTCCGGGGGGAGATCAAGAAGGTCGGCGACAACATCAGCGATAACCTCAAGAAGCTCACCGACAAGCTGACCGACAAGCTGGACAACGCGGCCGGCCCCCTGGGCATGGCCCTCAACGACAAGAAGATGACGGAGAAGCTCGACCGGATCATCACCAACGTGGAGGAGACGAGCAAGAACCTCAAGGAGATCACCGACTCCGTCAAGAAGGGCGACGGCGCGCTGGGCAAGATGGTGAACGACAAGGAGATGGGCGAGAAGCTCAAGACGACCATCGAAAACGTCGAGCGGGCCAGCGAATCGATCCGGAACATCGGCACCAAGCTCGAGACCGGCGAGGGATCCGTCGGCAAGCTGCTGCAGGACGACGAACTCTACCAGCAGGCGATGAGGAGCCTGGAGGACATCGACAAGTTCTTCGGGCGGGCCTCCCGGGCGGTCCTCGAGCTCGCCGCCGACTACAAGAGCTACCAGGGCACCGACCTGAGCATCACGAAGATCGGCGTCCGCATCGCACCGGACGAGAACAAGTACATCTACGCGGGCGGCGCGATCCTCGGTCTGAACCGCGAGGGCTCCATCCTGTTCGACAAGCAGATCAAGGACTTCGAGAACGCCGCCGTCTTCAAACCGGAGTTCATGCTCGCCTACCGCGCCCCCTGGCTCTTCGACCGCCACCTCACGGTGCGGGCCGGCTACCTGGAGGGCAAGCCGGGCGGCGGCGTCGATTTCACCTGGAACGACTGGGGATTCTTCTCCTACCCCGTCCAGTTCACGTTCGAGGCGCGGGACGCCTACAACAGCGTGGCGCGCGAGGACATCGACGAGCAGATCGCCGGTCCGCTCCTCCGCGCCTACCTCCGGGCGCCGCTGTGGATCCGTAAGGAGACCTGGCTGGAAACCCTGCTGAGCACCATCCAGCTGACGGCGGGCATCAACCGGATCGGCAACAGGGATCGCGAGCTCGTCGTGGGCCTCTCGGTCGAATGGCCGGACGAGGACATCCGGACGCTCGTGGGGCTTCTCGGAGCGGCGCGCTGACCGGCGCTTGCCGGTCTAGTCGCCGAAGATCTCCAGCGCCTTGGTCGACATGACGTAGAGCCTTCCCCGCCAGGCCAACGCCGGAGGACTGAACTCGCCGGGCGTGTCGGAGGGGCGCACCAGGTCCGCGCGGTCCAGACGCACGTACCCGTCGGCCTGGCGGTCGTAGACGACCACCGCGGGCTTCTCGCCCGACTCCCCCGTGGGGGTGGCCTGCGGGGTTGCGAGCACTTCAAAACTCCCGGCATTGTGGATCATGGTCGCCGTCGTCGTGTCGTTCATGAACGGCGCCTTCGCATCCCAGGCCACGGGATCCACGCCCGCGGGGGCCTTGAGCCGGAAGGCCGTGACGTAGGCGCGGCCGGTCGCGACGCCCGCCGTCTTCTCGCGCGGGACATTGTAGACATAAAGCATCCCGTCCGCCCCGATGCCCAGGCCGGACGGACGGTTCACGGGAAGCGTCCGGCCCTCCAGCAGCGTCAGCGCCCGGTCCTTGAGGTCGGCGGTCTTCCAGACCCAGATGCGGTGCTCGTTGCCCGGCTGCGGGGGGGACACGACGAGCGCCAGGAACTCGCGGTCCGCCGCGAGCGAACAGACGCTGTAGTTGAAGTTCTGCGGCATGTATTTCTGCTGCAGCGCGATCTCGACCGGCTTGAAGTTCTGGCGGGCGGGGTTGAGATTGAGGCTGTAGAGGGTGCGGTCGCGCCGCTCCGGCACGTCGGCGACGTAGTAGAAGATGCCGCCTTCCTCGTCGACCGCGTGGGCCAGCTTCTGCCCGATCAGGGGGCGCTTCTGCGGCTCCCGGAGCGCGCCGGTCTCGGATCTCGCCCCCGCCTGGGCGGGGATGAGCCAGAGGGCCCACTCGTAGGCGCCGGAGCGCGAGTTCATGTGGAGCAGGCTCACGTGGTCGGCGAGATAGCGGCCCATGAACTCGACCCGGTACTCCTGAAAGGGGTTCACGGGATCGAAGGAGAACTTGCGCGCCCAGAGCACCTCGCCGGTGAAGTCGCTCAGGCAGAACAGGAGGTGATGGGCCTCCTCGGGCTTGAACAGCACCGGGGTGCCGGGAGAGGGCATCCGCATCGGATCCGAGCTGCGGTCGCTCCGGACCGCCTCGTACAGGTACAGGCGGCCCTCGGTCGCGTGGAAATCGTGGAAGAGGAAGCGGTCGCGCGAGACCCGGAAGATCCACTGGACGTCGCCCGTGGCGAGGTCGATCGATGCGAGCAGGTCCTCCCAGGCGACGGCGAGCGAGCCTTCCCGCGTGAACGACGCGCCGACCACGGCCGGCCGGTATTCCGGGGGCGCCGCCGCCAGGGTCGTGCGCGACCGGAGTTCCGCCCCCGCGCGGCGGTAGACCAGTTCCACCGAGGCGCCCGGCGCGAAACTCGAGACGACCTCGCCGAGATTGGACGAGCGCACCGCGACGCCGTCGATCGAGAGGAGCAGGTCGTCCTTCTTGAGGCCCGCCTTCTCTGCCGGGGAACCCTGCTTCGGGATGTTGATCAGGACGCCCTGCGGGGCGTCGCCGTACAGGGCGCCGAGCCAGGCGCCGGGATGGGGGCGCACCCAGAGGCGCTTCTTCGCCTTCAGGTCCCAGAGCTCGATGGACGAGCCGCGCTTGAACAGTTCGCGGTCGGCGCCGAGATCCCCGGGCTCCACGCCGAGCGGGCAGAGGGGCTGGTGGCCCAGGGCCACGCCCTGCGGATCAAACGAGGGCTTGACGGCCTCGAGCTCCCCCAGCGGCCGCAGCGGGCCCTTCAGCTCCGTGGAGGCGCGGGGCTGGCGCGCGATCTCGGCGAGCCGGCGCTCGACATAGTCCTTCACCGGCTCATCGGCGCCGTCTTTCGTGATGGATTCCCCGGGGAAGCGCTCGGCGAAGCGGGCCAGCTCGAACTTCAGCCGGTCGAGGTCTCCCAGCTTCTCGAGGAGTTCGAGCAGCTCCTTGTAGGCGTCGAAGTTGAGCTTGAGCTTGAAACGGTCCTGGAAGTCGCCGTAGAGGGCGCGGAGCTTGTCGAGGCGGCCCTGCTTGAGCAGGGTGTCGCGCATCTTGTTGAAGGCCTCTCGCGCGGCCTTCGAGTTCGGGAAACGGTCCATGACGTCGCGCAGGCCGTCGACGCTGTCCTCCTTGACCTTCTTGAGGGCGTCGGCGGCCTTCTGCTCGACGTCGGCGTAGGCGCCGGGGGCCTTCGAAACGATCTCGTCGATGCGGCGCGCGGCATGGTCCCAGAGCTTGGTCACGTCCTCGCGTTCGCGATGGAAGAGCTTGCGGCCCTTCTGGATCAGTTCCTGGTACTGGGCCACCGCCTCCTTCCAGAGTCCGAGGCCTTCGTAGGTCCCGGCGAGCTTCTTGACCGCCTCGGCCTCCGAGTCATGGTCCCAGGCGAACTGCTTGGCGAAGCCGTAGCACTCCAGCGCCTTTTCCGCGTCGGTCTTCCGGACGGCCTCGGCGGAGCGCTTGGCGGACTCCGCGGCCGCGAGGACGCGGAGGGCGGCCTGCAGGGCGGCGGGGTCGTTCTTCTTCTCCGCCTCGTCGCGCGCCTTCAGGGCGTCCTGGACCTGCTTCGTCGCCTCGGCGACCTGGCGGGCCCCCTCCTCGCCCCGCTTCGCGGCATCGTAGCCCTGCTTGATGAAGATGCCGTGGAGCTCGCGCCGGACCTTGCGGGAGACCTCGGCCTGGGCCGGGTCGCCCTCCACCGCGCGGATGAAGGCGAGATAAGCCTCGCCGGCGTCGCCGAGGCGGTCGTTCTCCCGCATCGTGTCGCCGTACTCGAGGAGGGACTCGGCATGGGGCGGGCTCTGCCCCAGGCGGCGGGCGTACTGGTTCCGCAGCGTCTCGACGTCCGTGTAGACGGAGATCCGGTTCGTGGCGACCACGAGGTAGTTCCCCGCCACCAGGAGGTTTCCGAACTCGTTGGGCTCCTTCCAGGAGGGCCGCTCCACGACCTTCCAGGTCCGCACGTCGTAGATGCCCAGGCCGCCGAGCGGGTTGTTGTCGTCCTCGCCCATCACCGGCAGGTAGGCGTAGTCGTCGGTCACGGCGCCGCGTCCGGCCCCGCGGCAGGCCGAGGCGATGAGATAATTCGCCCGGAAGCAGGCGCCCTTGTCGTCGCGGAGCCGCAGCTCGAAGGACTTGGAGGCCCCGGCGATCACGAGCTCGTCGTTCACGGGCCCCAGGAGGTGGAGCATGGACTTCCACTCGAGATCGACGTGCATCTCGGCCGCCGGAGGAAGCTTGGCCTCCTCGCCGGTGGTCGTGTCGAAGGCCATGAGCTCCGCGCGGTCCTGCGCGAGGACGAAGAGCATCCCGTTCCAGAGCAGCGGGACGTTGGCGGGGCGCTTGAACGCCGCCTCCATCATGCCGGTGTTCGGCTGCATGCGCCGGCCGGCGCGACGGTAGCGCGTGAGCCACTGGAGCGCGCCGTTGGCGGGATTGAGCGCCCCCACCACGCCGAGGTTCGTCTGCACGTAGAGCGTGCCGCCCTGCTCCACGAGCAGCGGCAGGTAGGCCGGCAGGAAGGACACGCCGTTCATGAATCCGTTCTGCAGGCCGGGGACCGACGAGAGGAAGGTGGTCCAGAGGGGCCTGCCGGTCTTCCGGTCCAGGCAGACCACGCGGCTCTCCAGCTCGCCCATCGGCGACGTGCAGATGCCGAGGTAGAGGCGGTCGCCGCGGACGAGCGGCGGCGCGGAGAAGGAGAAATTCCGCTCGAAGAAATCCTTGCAGACGACCTTGAACTCGTCGAGGACGGGCGACAGGTCCGTGTCCCAGACCAGCTTCCCGGTCGGGATGTGCAGGCACTTGACGGCCGTGACGCCCTCGAAGAAATCCTGGTTCTGCTGGTTGTTCTCCCGGGGGCGGGCCTCGGGGCTCGAATACATCGTGGCGAAGGCGTATTCGCCGTCGATCGTGACGCCGATGTAGGGCCTGCCGAACTGGCCCGTGGCGCCGGGCTGGGGCCGGGGGATCGCCTTCTCCGACGGATACTTCCAGTAGACGCCTGAGGTGGTGGACTTCCCCTTCACGCGGGCGGGATCGACAGCCACGACCCGGGAGCCGTCCGTGAAGATGACGTACTCCTTCCCGCGGACCTTCGAATACGCGGGGACCAGGGGGAACTCCGGATACGGCGGCGGTCCTCCCGAGTCCATGCGGAACGCGCCCCTTCCCCGGAACCCGCCGCGGATCACCACCTGCTTCTGCTGCGGCTCGGGGACGGCTTCGGCCGCGGTCTCGGCGCGGTCCTCGTTGAAGTCGTAGACCCAGCGCCGGATGTCGTTGCGCACGCCGAGCGAGGGCCGGCGGAGGCGGTCTTCGGGATCGGGGACATAGGGCAGCTTCGCCGGGCGGAGGGCCGCGGCGCGGTCGGGGAGGGCCACGCCGTCGACGTAGGTTGCGATCTCGACCGCGCGGCCGCCCATGGAGATCTTGCCCTCGACCTTGTTCTGCGCGAGGTATTTCCGGAGATCCGCGAGGGCGGCCGCATTTTCGGAGACGCGGCAGGCGTTGGCGACGCGCGCGGCCGTGACGGCGCGCGGGATGCGGCTGTCGGGATAGAGGCGCAGGAGGCGGTTCCACCAGGCGCGGGCCTCCTCGACGCGGCCTTCGTCGAAGGCCTGGCCGGCGAGCGCGTCGATCACCTGGTCGGCGCCCGTGGCGAAGAAGTACTCTTCGGCGGCGCGCTCGAGGTCCCGGCGGACGCCCGACTCGCGGGCCTTCTCGAAGGCGGCGCGCGCCTTGCCGTCGTTCTCGAAGCGGTAGAATTCGAAGGCCTCGCGGGGCAGGCGGGCGATGCGGCCGATGAAGTATTCGCGGACGCTGGTCCAGCGGTCGGGGGCGACCTGGACGACGCTCTGGCCGTAGCGCACGAGGGCGAACTTGTAATGATCGAAAAGACCCTTCCAGTCGCGCGTCTCCTCGCACTTCTTCGCGCGCTCGAGGAAGTCCTTCTTCACTTCCTCGAGGTAGATGGTCTCGTCCTGGGAGGGCTGCTGGGCGCGCGCGAACAGGGGGGCCAGCAGAAGTGCGGCGGCCAGCCAGCGGAACGACGTCCTCACAGCCTCATCCTCCACGCGCCTTGAGTTTACTATATTATTGGACGCGCGGGGAGCCGGGGGTGTTGCGGGTATTTTGCGCCGTCCGGTTTATTTGAACTGCCGGAGCAGGTTCACGAAGCGCTTGATTTCCTCGTGCACCCGCTTGGACTGGGAGACCACGAGCACGCCGTTGGTCAGGGTGATGGAGGCGTTGGGATTCTCGTCCCAGCTCTTGTCGCCCGTATTCTGCTTGATCATGTCGGTGATGAATTCCTCGGTGATGGTGGAGCGGGGCTCCTCGAGGGAGAAGGTCGCGCCGGTGAGCGGACCGCCGCCGCCCTTCTGCGGGGAGACGAGTTCGACCTTGGGTCCGGCGAAGTCCTGGATCTTGACCAGGAGATCGCGGACGTCGTAGAGCTGCAGGGTCACGGCCTTGTCGACCTTCCCCTTGGGGACGATGAGGACCACGCCCTCCTTGTACATCGCGGTGAGCTCGCGGGAGCTCAGCACGAGCTTGAGGACGGACTTGAGGAGGAGGTCCTTGACCTTGAGGGTGACCTTGAGCTGATCCTCGGACTGGTTCTTGTAGACCTCGGCGTCGACGATGATGTTGATGCCCGTGAAGTCGCGGAGGAAGGCGACGGCCTCCTCAAGGGTCTGATTTGCGAAGTCGACGCTGACCCGCATCGTGTTGAGCTTGTTGAGGACTTCCTGCTTGCGCGGGTCGTTGGTCTCGGTGCCGCCCTCCTGCGCCGCGAGGGGCAGCGCCAGGCATCCGAGGATGATGGCCGTCAGCATCGTCTTCATCGCAACCCTCATATTATACGCGGCAGCTCCCCCGATCTCCACAGCTTTAGTCGCCGGGCCCGCTCCGAGGTAAAGGGAATTCGCTGAAGAGAGAGCCGGCCGCCGGGAGC
>JACQFK010000469.1 GCA_016200125.1 Planctomycetota bacterium | reverse complement strand
TCATCGATCAGGCGTTGCGCGGCAACCCTCTCACCGTATTCGGCGACGGGAGCCAGACCCGCAGCTTTTGCTACGTCAGCGATCTCGTCGACGGGATCCTCAAGCTCCTGGACTCGAGCGAGACGGACCCCGTCAACATCGGCAATCCCGACGAGATCCCGGTGAAACGCCTCGCCGAGGAGGTGATCGAGCTGACGGGCTCGACGTCGAAGCTGGTGGCCCGTCCCCTGCCCCAGGACGACCCGAAGCAGCGGCGTCCCGACATCAGCCGCGCTCGGACGCTGCTGAAGTGGGAGCCGCGCGTGCCCCGCCGCGAGGGGCTCGAGAAGACGATCGCCTACTTCAAATCGCTGCGCGGCTGACCGCTCGAACTCCCGGAGAGATCGTATGGCAGCGCTCCTCCTCCTGCTCGCCCTCCTTTTCCCCCAGGAGGAGCTCCGCCGGCGGGTGGAGGAGGCGGTGGCCCGCTTCGGGTCCGACGACGTCCAGGCGCGCGATGCGGCCGCGACGGAATTGACGGCGCTCGGGAAGCCGGCGATTCCGGAACTGCGACGGCATGAAAAGCATCCGGATCGGGAGGTCCGCCTCCGCATCCAGAAGGTGATCGAGGAGATCGAGCGGGGCGAGCGCCTCCTCGCCGTTCGTCCCGCGCCCCGCAGGGCAACCCTGGACCTCAAAGACCTGCCCCTGGCCGAAGCGCTGGAGAAGAGCCTCGGTCCCTTCGGAATCCGGGGCCTCCTCGACCCGAAGCGAACCTACGCCAGGGGCCGGGTCACTCTGAGCCTCAAGGACGCGACGGCCTGGCAGGTCCTGGATGCGCTGATGACCGCCGCCGGGATCGAGATCGACGAACAGCCCGGCCCGCTCTCCCACAACGGTATCTACGCGGTCCCCTGGACCTTCGCGCCCGCGCAGAGGCGCTCCGAGAGTTTCCGGTCGGCGGAGGCCGGCGAAGCCCGCGTCTACGCTGCGGCCCATGGCTCCGAGGACGGCGCCGAGGTCCACTTCCAAGCCTATGTCGCCCTGCCTCCCGGCCACATGGCGCGGCGGGTCTTTCTCGAGGACGCCCGGCTCAAGGACGACCAGGGCCGGGATCTCGGCGCGTCGATGGAGGGAGCCGTGATCTCCGATACGGCTCCGCGGCACGTCGGAGGCAACGTCGCGTGGTGGAACCTCTGGAGACGCGGCAAACCCCTGACGGCGCAGGACCTGGGCGACGCGAAGAGCTTCGACCTGGAAGGAACGCTCGTGGTCGCTTATCCGCGGAATCTCGAGCGCGCGGAGGCCGAATTCCCCGATATCACGAAGCCGGTCCAGTTGACGCCCTCCGGCGTTTCTCTGACCCTGACGCTCGAACCCGCGGAGGGCGACCGGTTCATGGCGGGGCTCCATTGGACGATCGCGAAAGGAGAGGAAGTGGAGTCGATCTGGGTCTGGGTGGCCGACTCAGAGGGTCGGATCCTCACGGACACGCCCCGGATCGAAGGCTCCGCGCGGGACGCCGGAAGCATGGGCGGACACGTCCATGTGCAGGGAAAAGTCGCGCGGGCCGTCGCGGTCCGGGTTTCGGGCGAGGACCTCGTGAAGACGCCCTTCGCCGTCAAGGGGATTCCCCGTCCGAATAGGTGAGACGGGACCTTATAATCACTCGACTCATGAACAAGCGCCTGGTCCTGGGAACCCTCTCGGGCTTCATCGCCGCCTGCTCCTCCGGGCCACCCCGTGAAAACCTGCCGGAGCGGACGGCATCGACGGTCGAGCGCCATGTGAAGCCCGACGAGATCGTCGCGCTAGTGAACGGCCAGCCGCTGACCTGGCAGGCGGTCGCCGAGAAGGTGCTCGAGCTCAATCCGCGGGAATCGGTCGACCAGTACGTGCGTTGGAAGATCGTCGACGACCGCCGGGCCGCGCTCGGGATCGTCCACACGCCGGAGGAGCTCCGGCGGCGGGCGGCGGCCTACCTCGAGCAGGCGAAGAAGCAGCTGGGCGAAGAGCGCTTCCGCCGGCAGCTGGCGCGAGAAGGGGCCACCGAGGACTCCAAGCGGGCGCAGCTGGAGGGCTCCGCGACGCTCGCGCAGCTCTTCACGCTCGACAAGATCGTGCGCTTCGCGGCGCTGCTGGAGGACCAGGTCGAGATCGACCGCGTCTATTTCGCGGACGAAGCGGAGGCGCGGCGCTTCCACGAGGCTGTCGCGGCGAAGGGCTTCGACGCGGCGGCGCAGGAGCTGCTGCCCGAGCCGAAATCCGGCCGGGGGCGGCTGCCGCGCGAGGTGTTCCCGAAATCGCAGCCGCCGGCCGACCCGGTGCTCGACCCCTGGATCCTGGAGGAGCTGCTGAAGCTGACGCCCGGAAGCAACACGGGAGTGGAAATGAGCCGCTCCAATCTGTACTATGTCGTGCGGCTTCTGGGGATCCGGAAGGGTCGACCAGTCGTATACTCCCAGGTACGGGAAGAGGTGCTCGAGAGCATCCTCAAGGACCCTCCCGGCCAGCAGGATTACTTGAGATGGATGGAGAGGGAAATGGTCCGATGCCGGATCGAGTACTCGGACAGCGGGTCGAAGAGGGAGAAAAAAGGATCCCCCTAAGGAACCCAGAAGTTATGTATTTTTCCCATGAACATTTCGCGGAGACGCGCGTCTAGTATATAGCGATGACGAAGCTGATTCAGAAGACGATCTCGAAGCCCTGCCACCCCAAGTTCCTCAATGAGGTGCGCGGACTGCTGGGGGAAACCCTCGCCGAGATCCCCGGCTCCCGCCGCGACAAGGACCTCATCATCCTCGCCGTCGCCGAAGCCGTCAGTTCCATC
>JACQFK010000468.1 GCA_016200125.1 Planctomycetota bacterium | reverse complement strand
GATACCGAAGGGCCTGTTAAGGGACGGCCTCGGCGGATTTCCGGACCTCTCGGAGATAGACACGGTGCGCCACTACACGAGGCTTTCGCAGTGGAACTTCGGCGTGGACTCCGGGTTTTACCCGCTCGGTTCGTGCACGATGAAGTACAACCCGAAGGTCAACGAGGACATAGCGGGGATGCCCGGTTTCACGAAGCTCCACCCTTACCAGAGCACGGACCTCGCTCAGGGCGCGCTTGAGCTTATGTACGAGCTTGAGGGGTATCTCTCCGAGATAAGCGGGATGGACGCCGTGACGCTCCAGCCCGCCGCCGGCGCTCAGGGCGAGCTCACCGGAATCCTCCTCATCCGCTCGCACCACCAGGAGCAGAAGCAGGAGCAGCGCACGCAGATCCTGATCCCGGACAGCGCCCACGGAACGAACCCCGCCACCGCCACGCTCTCCGGCTACAAGACCCTGAGCGTGAAGAGCGACGAGCGCGGCGGCGTCGACCTCGCGGACCTGAAGAGCAAGCTGTCGGACAAGACGGCGGGCATGATGATCACCAACCCGTCGACGCTCGGCCTCTTCGAGGAGAACATCCGGGAGATCGCGGAACTCGTCCACAAGGCCGGCGGGCTGGTCTACATGGACGGCGCGAACATGAACGCGATCCAGGGGAAGGCCCGGCCGGGCGACTTCGGGGTCGACGTCATGCACTTCAACCTGCACAAGACCTTCTCGACCCCCCACGGCGGCGGCGGCCCGGGTTCGGGTCCCGTGGCCTGCAAGAAGTTCCTCGAACCCTACCTGCCCGTGCCGCGGATCGCGAAAGAGGGGCAGGCCTTCAAGTTCGACTTCGCCCAGCCCAAGTCGATCGGCAAGGTGAAGGCCTTCTGGGGCAACATCGGGATGCACATCCGCGCCTACACCTACATCCGTTTCCACGGCCCCGAGGGGATCCGCCGGAATGCCGAGCACGCGGTCCTGAACGCGAACTACCTGATGTCGCTCCTCAAGAAGCGCTTCAAGGTCGCCTATCCGCGGACCTGCATGCACGAGTTCGTGATCGACAACACCCCCTACGCGAAGAAGACCGGGGTCCGCACGCTCGACATGGCCAAGCGGCTCCTCGACTACAACTACCATCCGCCCACGATCTACTTCCCGCTCATCGTCCACGAGGCGATGATGATCGAGCCGACCGAGACGGAGAGCCGCGAGACGCTCGACGCCTTCGCCGCCGCGCTGCTCAAGATCGCGGACGAGGCGAAGACCACGCCCGAGCTCGTGAAGACCGCACCCCACAAGATGCCGGTGAAGCGGCTCGACGAAGTGCGCGCCGCCAAGAATCCAAACGTCAGGTGGTGCACCCCCTGCGATCCTCCCCCGCCGCCTGAGGAATAGGCCGGTGCTGGAACGCGCCTCCTGCGGCGCCTGCGGCGCGGACGACCCCTTCCTCCTCTTCAGCAGCCCGGACACGCGCAACCGATCCTCCGGCGAACGCTTCCCCCTGGGCCGCTGCCGCCGCTGCGGCCACGTCTACGTCCTCGAGCGGCCCCCCGCCTCCGAGATCGGGCGCTACTACCCGGCGGGATACGACGAGCACCGCCGGACCGACAAGCCCTCCGTCCGCAAGCACTCGAAGCGCCACCGGAGGATCCGCCTGGGCGCGGGGGAGCGGGTGCTCGACGTCGGCTGCGGCAGCGGCTACGACCTGCTGCGCCTGAAGGAGCGGGGCTGCGAGCTCTACGGGGTGGAAACGGACCCGGGCGCGGCGGCGAATGCGCGGGCGAACGGGATCAGCGTCTTCAACGGATCGGCGGAGCGGGCGGACTTCCCCGACGGCCACTTCCACCAGGTCACGATGAACCACTGCATCGAGCACTTCCACGATCCGGGCGCCGCCCTCCGCAACATCCGGCGGATGACCCATCCCGAGGGCTCGATCTACCTGACCTTCCCCACTGCGGAGGCGGCGAACTTCCGGATCTTCCGCGGAGGTTGGTATCACCTCGACGTCCCGCGCCATCTCCACTTCTTCACGCACGATTCCTTCCTGCGCCTGACAAAGGCCTGCGGGCTGAGGATCGTCCACCGCGCCTGTACGTCGGGAACGCGGGGATTCCGGCGCAGCCTGGGAGACGGCCTGCTCGCGCGACTGGTAAAGGCCCCGCCCGGGGCCTGGATCGCCCGCGTCGGGTTGAAGCTCGTGGACGGACTCCGACAGGGCGACGTGGCGGAGTACCTGCTCCGGCGCTCTACCTGAAGCTGAACGGGCCGACCCGGAAGACGTCGAAGGTCGGCGGATAGCCCCCGTAGCCGACCTTCCAGCCGTTCTGGAAGACCGAGCGGGAGCGGAGATACGGGGACCACCAGTAGGGCCGGAAGTACGGCGTCGTGAACGCGAAGCTCGGCGAATAGAAGTAGCCGTCCATCTCGGCCATCGCGGCGGCCAGGCGGTGGTTGTAGTCGTCGATCGCCGCCTGCCGGGCCGCGCGCGCCTCGTCGGCGCGCTTCTGGCGCTCCTCCGCGGCGGCCATCGCCCGCTCCTTCGCCTCGAGGCGGCGCTTCTCGATGAGCTGAACCTCGGCTTTCGTGATCCAGCGGTCCTCCATGAGGACCAGGCCCCGGGCCGTCTGGGCCTCCTCGAAGCTGAGCCACTTGCCGGCCACCTTCTCGTGGCGCAGCTCGGCGCGCGCGCCGGCATGCTCGGCGTCGAGGCTGATGGTCTTCAGGCAGAGCTCGCCCACGTGGCGCGACACGCCGTTGGCCTTGGCCCACTTGGCCAGCTCGAAGTAGTCGGAGGCCTTGGTCGAGTCCTTGACCGCCTGCCACTTCTCGTTGTAGTCGTCGAGCTTCGTCCGGCCGGGACTGACGGCGGAGACTTCCTTGGCGTCGAGCGTGATGGTGCCCGCGCCGACCTCGACGGTCACCTTGCCGCCGTCCTTCCTCGTCACCTTGCCGGTGATCTTGTGTCCGTTCGTGAGCTGGATCTCGTCGGCGGCAGCGCCGGATGCGCCCAGCGCCGCGATGACGGCCGACAGGAAAAGCTTCTTCATACGTCCTCCGCTGCGATTGTTCATTCTATGTAATTATAACACCGCCGGATCACCGCTCCCCCTTATAAGACGCAGAAGTCGCGGCGCTTCTTTCGGCAATCCCGTTTCAGACGAGCGGGAGGATGATCGCCTTCACGAACCAGGGGTGAAAGAGCAGCGGCGCGGGCGCCAGGACCCAGAAGAGCGTCCACGCGCGGCCGCCGAGCGACCAGCGCCGCTCCGCCAGGACCAGCAGGCCGTGGAGGGCGAAGTAGGCCGTCGGGAGCCCGTAGCCGCCTCCCGCGGGCAGGCTCAGCAGCACCTCGTGGAGCAGTCCGGAGAAGAGGAAGGTCGCCAGGATGCCTGCGGCCGCGCCCCAGCGGCGGGCGACCGGCCGGAACACGAAGTCCCGGGCCACGGCATGAAAGGCGAGGTTCCAGCGCCGCCCCCAGAATTCGCCCAGTGACCGGGAGGCCGCCGGATTCACGAAGAGGCGCTCCACCGCCACCCCCCGCGACCGCCAGAAGCCGGCCAGCACGTCGCAGATGCCGAAGTGGACGAGCAGCCCGATGCCGACGAAGACGAAGACGATGTCGACCGCCGGCAGGCCCGTGCGGAGGGCCAGAAGCCCGGCGCCGACGGCCATCTTGAGCAGGCCCCAGGCCACCAGGCCCCGGCCGGCCCCAGGACGGGTCTCCGCGAAGGGCCGCGCATCCATCCCCGGCCAGAAGGCCCAGTAGCCGACGGCCCTCCCGAAGGCCAGCCGCCGACTCGTGGCCGCCTTGAAAACAACGTAGACGAGCGCGACGCCGACCACCATCCGATTCCAAGCGTTCATACCCTCCTCCCGTGCACGAAGGCGGCGAGATAGACCGCGCTCATCGCCAGGAACAGCAGACCCATCCCGTGCTTTGCGACCGGATGCTTCCCCTCCTCCGGCCAGTCCGGCGTGTTGAACGCGGCGTACTGGGTGATGAGCCGGGCCACCCAATAGAGGCCCAGGAAGAGCGCCAGCCCGCCCGCCGCGCCCGTTCCGGACGCGATCTCCCCCGCGTAGGCCAGCGAGAGCGCGCCGAAGCCGATGTTCGACAACACGATGAAGATCCCGTAGACCCAGAACAGCCGCCGGTTGGCCGCCCCCAGCCGCGCGAGGTCCTCCCGCCAGCGGAAGGCGCGGGGCACCTGCGAACCCAGGGCGACGAGCCCGAAATGGGCCAGTCCCGCCAGGATCACCCAGGTCTTGTCCATCCGTCACCTCCGATCACCCCTTCTCTGCTTTAATTATGAACATGTTCATATTTAAAGTCAAGCCGATTCGCCCGATTCCGCAATCCCGCTGCATCAATCGACCGGAATGGCCGATAATACGGGATAGACAGGGGCGCCGGTCGCGCCCTCCGGGGGAGATTGACGTGACCTTCAAGGACCTCATCCGACTCCTGCGGCGGCGCTGGCTGACCGCCCTGCTCGTCTTCGCCGCCGTCTTCACCGGGTTCATGGCCTTCTCGGCGGTCACCGAGCGCGCCCAATACCGCGCCCGCACCCGCGTCCTCATCAGCACCCCTCCCATCCTCCTCACCGCCACCCAGGGGTCGCAGTGGATCTCCGTGAGCCAACTCGATCCCAAGACCTGGATCACGCTCGTCTCGAGCAGCCAGATCCGCGGCTTTTCCGAGACCGCCCTGCGCAAGCAGGCGCACACCTACGAAGTCCAGCCCGAATGGTTCTCCAACGTCTCCGCGATGTTCGACACCGACGGGCAGCTCGCCTGGATCGAAGCGGTCGGACCCACGCCGGAGATCGCGGCCGACGTGGCCAACGTCGTCGCCGAACAGCTGGAGAGCTACAGCCGGGAGATCGCCGGGGGCGATTTGAACAAGGCTCGGAAGGGCACCTCCGACCGGCTCCTGCAGGAGCGCGACACGCAGGCGAAGACGGAGTCGGAGGTCCGGAAGATCCGCGACGACGCTCGCCTCCGCCTCAACACCGAGAACATCGAGCTCGACGTCCGCAAGCTCGAGGAGGAGACCCTCTCCCACGACACCCACCGCCGCGACCTCGAGCGGCGCGCCGCGTCCAACCGGCTCCGCCTCGAGCGGATCCGGGACGACCGCAGCGTGGCCGAGCATCTCCAGCGCGAGGGGGTTCCCCGCCTCGGCACCGCCTCGGGGGAAAGCCGCATCCAGGAGAGCCAGGTCGTCAAGCAGGTGAGCGAGCGCCTCGAGCTGCTCCACCGCGACCTCCTCGCCGCCCTCCGCAAGTACACCGAGGAGCATCCGGCCGTCAAGAACCTCCGGTCCGACATCCGCCAGACCGAGCTCGACCTCACCCGCGCCCGCATCCAGGCGCTCGGCAGCGACATCGACCGCGAGGAGCTCAAGCTCCGCACCGACAACGAGCTGATCGCGATCGAGGTCCGTGTTCTCGAGCCCGAGATGAAGGACCTGCGCGACCGGCTCGCGTCGCTCGCCCCCGTCCTGGAGGACGTGAAGTCGCGCGAGCGGGCCGTGCTCGACAGCCGCACCCGGGCCGCGACGATCGAGACCCTCCTCGCCCAGCTCTCCGCCACGCCCGAGTCCGGCTATGTCCGCCGCATGGAGGGCGCCCAGGCCCGGTCCAGCGACGCGGTTCGCATCGAGATGCGCCTTCGGAAGGCCTGGGGCGTCGCGCTCCTCGCCTCGCTCATCGTCGGCATCTCCTTCGCCTTCCTCCGCGAGTTCGTCGACACCTCGCTGCGCACCGACTACGACGTCCGCCGCCACCTCGACTACCCCGTCCTCGCGGTGGCGCCCGGGGTCGCCGCGTCGGAGGTCCTCACGCTCCGATCCGCCCGCGCCAGCATCATGGCCGAAATCTACGACACCCTCGCGACGGTGCTGCTTTCGACGCCCTCCGAGCGGCCGAGCCGGATCTTCATGGTCACGAGCACCAACCCCCAGGAAGGCAAGACCGTCACGTCGATCAACCTGGCCGTCGCGTTCGCCCGCCAGGGCAAGCGGACCCTGCTGGTCGACGGCGACATGCGCGTCCCCTCGATCCACACCTGCCTCACCCTGCCCTCCTCCCCCGGCCTCTCCGAGGTCCTGTCCGGCTCGGTCCAGGTCACGTCGGAGGGCGTCCTCCAGGATTGCGAAGTCCCGAACCTCAAGGTCCTCCCCTGCGGCGTCCAGCCCGAGAGCCCCTACGAGCTGCTGGACCCCTCGCGCACCGGCCCCGTCGCGGCGCAGCTCCGCGAGCAGTTCGACGTGATCGTCTTCGACACCCCCCCGATCCTGCGCACCGGCGACTCCCTCAAGATCTCCACCATCGCGGACCAGACGCTCTTCGTGGTGGAGGCGGGACGGACCGAGCAGCGGCAGGCATCCTGGGCGAAGCGGCTGCTGACCAACGTCGGCGCGCGCGTCGCGGGCGTCGTCCTGAACCGTGCGGTCACCGACGCCGAGGAGTATTACTACTACTACGGCTCGGGCTCCCCCCAGTCCCGCAAGGAAGCCCGCACGCGGTAGTCAGCAGTCAGAGGCTGATCGCCCGCATCGCCGCGACCTCCTTCGCCGTCGCCCCCACCCTCATCGCCCCGCGGACGTGCGACTCCAGCTGCAGGGGCAGCCTGAGCGCCGACAGCAGCGCAACGACGATCAGCTCCCGCTCCCGGATCGGAAGCCCGGGCCGGGACAGCACCTTGCCGTAGCCGTCGGCGAGGATCCACTCCGCCAGCTCCGGGTGGAAGCCGGCCATCTTCGAGATCATCCGGTCGAAGGTCGGCCCGTAGATGCGGCGGCAGAGGGCCTCGCCGCGGCGGCGCAGCTCCGGCCGGGCCGGGAGGGGCCGGGGAGCCCGGGGCGCGAGCTCGCGGAGGGCGGCGAAGGCGTTGATGGCGCGGGCGTAGCCGGCGAAGGGGACGAGCTGCAGGAGCGCCTCATCCAGGCGCCTCGGGGAGACGCCGGACCGCAGGGCGGCCCGAAGCTCGCGCCGCAGCGCCCTCTGCTTCCCCAGCGCGGCGGCGACCGAAACCCGGGCGAGCCCTAGTACGCCTGACGAGATTCCTTGAGGCAGAAGACGTGCCCGCTGGCGTTCGCCACGTAGATGTACTCGTCCTTGGTGTTCGTCAGGATGAACTGGAGCAGGTTCGTCGGGTAGCGGCCGAGCGTCGCGCCGGTCATCTCGTCCACCGCCCAGATCTCCTTGTTCGGCCCCATGATGTACACGCGCTCCTTGCCCTTGAAGATGAAGCGCTCGGCCAGCGGCAGCTTCCAGCGCAGGTTGCCGTTGCGCTTGTTGCCCAGCGACGCGTTCGTCTTGGGGTCGCGGTGCATCGGCATCACCTCGAACGCGTGGAGCGCGCCGTCCTCGGTCGGCACGTACACCGTGCTGTCTTTGGCGATCGCGGGCGCCTTGATCACCGCGCCGCACTCGTACTTCCAGATCATGTTGCCGCCGTCCGCATCGAGCGCGTAGAAGGCGTTGTCGGTGCTGCCGACGAAGAGGAAGCGCGTCGTCACCGTGGCCTTCTGCTTCTTCTTGTCGTCCTTGGCGCCCATCGCCGGGGCCCCCATCGCGGGAGCGGCCATGCCGTCGGCGGGCTTCTTTTCCATCGCGGGGGGCGCCATGCCGTCGCCAGGCTTCGCGTCCATCGCCGGCGCCGCGCCCGGGGCCCCGGCCTTCGGGGCGCTGCTGTCGCTCGGGGCGTCCTCCGACTTGTACACGTAGACCGTCGGGTCGGCCCGCAGCGACCGCTCCGTCTGGTAGGTCCAGGTCAGCGTCCCGTCCGTGACCTTGAAGCAGTACACGTTGCCGTCGTGGCAGGAGAAGTAAAGCGACGGATCCGAGTAGATCGGGCTGTTCATGATCTGGTTTTCCTTGCTCATGATCGACGCCCGGTACGACGCGACCTCGCTGCCCTTCTTCTCCACGTCCAGCACCCACACCCGCGCGGTGTCCACGCTGGGGACGAAGACGAAGTTCCGGATGGCGAAGGGGCGGGCCGAGGGAACGAAGTTCAGCCGGTGGGTCCAGCGCAGGCCGCCGTTGAGGCGGTCCAGGCAGTAGATGATCTGACGGGAGATGAAGTAGACGTTGTCGCCGAAGGCGGCCACGCGAAGCCGCTCGCGGATCTCGTTCCGCTTCTTCTGGAGGGCCTGCGTCTCCTTGCCGACGCCCTTCTCCTTCAGCATGTCGTCGATGCCCCGGTTGATCTGCCGGAGGTCGGCCTCCAGCTGGCGGATCTCCTCGGGCACGCCGAAGGCCACCACGGGCGCCCAGTCGAGCGCGGTGTCCGTGTCGATGCGGAAGATCCAGGACGTCTGCCCGGAGAAGCGGTTCATCGCGACGACGGAGTTGTCCGGGGTCTCGATGAAGAGCTGGTCGCCGCCCAGCGTCAGGCGGTTGATGGGCCGGTTGTTGAACTTGTACTCCCACTCCACGTGCTTCCACGGGAGCGTGCGGACCTCGGCGACGACCGCGTTCTCGCCGGGATCCGAGGTCTCCTGAAGGCCCCCGCCGCTGTACTGCTGCTCGGGAGAGAGACGCTCGCCACAGGCGGCCAGACTGCCCAGCATTGCGATTAGGGCG
>JACQFK010000444.1 GCA_016200125.1 Planctomycetota bacterium | reverse complement strand
CCCCTGCAGCGGGGCCGCCCCCCAAAGGCAAGACCACAACAGGCCCGACCTCGAGGACGACGAGCAGTGGAAGGCCTTCGAGCGCGTCCTGTCCCTGCTCGAACGGCGCGGCAACCGGGTGCTCGTCCTGGTGGGGCCCATGAACGAGGACATGATGAACCCGCCGATGCGGGGCGTGTACCAGCGGCTGAAGCAGTCCGTCCGCGAGAAGCTCGCGGCCCGCGGCGTCCGCTTCTTCATGGCGCCCGGGCTGCGGACGGACTGGTTCAGCGACATCTGCCACCCGCTGGGCGAAGGCTACGCGGAGCTTGCGAGGGAGCTGCTCAAGGCCGAGTCGGCCTGGCTCCTCCAGACCTCCCAGCCGCGTTAGTAGAGGACGCTGCCTTCCCCCGGCCTCTCCGGCCGCTCGCGATTCTCCCGCGGCGGAGGCGGACGGCGCTCGGGCTCCTGGGGACGGGGCTCGCGGCCCGGAGGAGCCGGACGATCGGGCGGGCGGGGCTCGGAGGGGCGCTCGGCGCGCGGAGGATCGGGGGGACGCGGCGCTTCGGGCCGGCGGGGCTCGAAGGGACGCTCGATCCGCGGAGGCTCGGGCGGACGCGGCAGCTCGGGACGGCGCAGCTCGGCGGGACGATCGCCGCCGGGACGGCCGCCGCCCTGCTTCAGCCGCTCGACCTCATGCGTGAGACGCTCAACCTGTTCGGACAGCCGGCGGACCTGCTCCTCCAGCCCCCCGCCCCCGCCCGGACGGCGCTCGCCGCCCTCGGGACGGCGGGATTCCTCCAGGCGCCGGCGGAAGTCGGACTCCAGCCGCGCGCGGTCGTCGTCGAATTTCCTCTGCAACTCCTGCATCCGCCGTTCGTGGTCGCGCCGGAGATCGTCCATCCGCCGGTCGCGCTCCTCCTGGGCGGCGGCGATCGCCCCCGCCGACAGGATCAGGGCCAAGGTCAGCATCGTCTTCATGGGTCCTCCTGGTATCTGCTGTGGAGAACGGAGGGCCCGCGCGGATATTGTGAAAAAAAGCGAAGCCCTACGCGCCGAGCCGGATGAGCGGAATGCGGGTCGTGTCCTCGTCGACGTGGTAGTCGTTGACCGAGCGGATGAAGGGGCCGAGCTCGAGGCCCATGAACTCGCGCTGCCCGACGGAGGCCAGGCGCTGGACCGCCTCGCGCCCCAGCCGGCGGGCCCCGTCGAGCGAAGCCATGTGGCGCTTCAGGTTCGCGGCGGCGACCTGGATGATGCCCTGCAGGAACTGGGCCTCGGTCCCCTGGTGGCCGGTGAGATGCCAGAGCCCCTCGAGCGCCTCATGGCATTCCCACCAGTAGGCGAAATTGAAGAGGTCGACGCCTTCCAGGTAGACCGCGTTCTCCCGCCAGCGGTCCGGGGGGAACGAGGGGGGCGGGAGTTCCGGGGTCCCGTACGCGTGGCCCTGGGGGTGGCGTCGCGGATGCGGATTGAGTCCGGCGACGAAGCGATAGCGGGGGAACGCCTTGTCCGAGTAGCGCGGCCACGAGGGGTCAGGCGGCGTCGGCTCGACAAGCGTCATGGGCCGATGATACAATCCTGGCGCTCCCGATGACCCAGCTTTTGACCCTCGACCAGCCCTGCCGCCTCGAGCTGGACTGCCCGGAGGGCGTCCACGTTCCCGACCCCTCCTCGATCGATCTCCTCAAGTACCTGTTCTCCGTCCGTGGAAAGTCGGTGCTCGACCTGGGCTGCGGCTGCGGGCTCTTCGGCATCGCCGCCGCCAAGCTGGGGGCCGCCGAGGTCTGGGCCACCGACGTCTCCCCCGTCGCGATCGACGCCACCCGGCGCAACGCGGAGCGTCACGGCGTCGGCGTCGTCGCGAAGGTAGGCGATCTCTTCGAGCCGCTGGGCGACCGGACCTTCGATCTGATCGTGACGGTGCCGCCCCAGATGCCGGGCCCGGCCGGCGCCCGGGGTCCGCGCTTCGGGGGCATCGACGGCCTGAGGTACTTCGAGTCGATCCTGCGCGAGGCGCCCGCCCATCTCGAGCGCGGCGGCGAGCTGCTCACCTGCCTCCTCTCGCTCGCCGAGACGCGGCGCTTCGAGGCGATGCTGAGCGAACGATTCCGCTTCCGCGCGCTGCCCCGGACGCGCGTGGAGCTCCCGCAGGGGGAGCTCGAGGCCCTCTTTCCCGGGCTTCCCGGCTTCCTCGCGGACCGCCGCGATCGGGGCCTGGCGGAGTTCGAGGAGCTGGCGGACCGCCGGGTGGTCTTCGTCCGGAGCTATCTGGCGATGAAGCTATGAGGTGGCTGGTCGTCACGGCGGACGAGCTGGGGCTCAGTCCGAAGCGGAACCAGGGCATCGTCGACGCCCACTGCAAGGGCATCGTCACGTCGGCGTCGATGCTCGCCTACGGCCCGGCCTTCCGCGAGGCGCTGAAGATCGCCAAGGGACTCCCCACCCTCGACATCGGCATCCATCTCAACCTGAGCGAGGGCGAGCCCCTCGTGCTCGGGCACAAGACGCTCGTCGACGAGAAAGGGAATTTCTGGGGGCGCCAGGAGGCGCGCCGCCGCGCCCGGGAGTCGGTCTTCGACCTCCGGGAGGTGGAGCTCGAGGCCGATGCCCAGATCGAGACGCTGAAGGGCGCCAAGATCAAGGTCACCCACCTGGACTCCGTGGACCACATGCACATCCGCGGCAATCTCGCTCAGTCCCTTTCGGTCGTCGCGCGGAAGCACGGCATCCGCTGCTTCCGCTGCCCCGCCGACAAGATCCGCCCCCCTTCCCTGAAGCTCGACCCCGACCGCGTCACGGCCGTGCAGGAATACCACCAGTCGGCCATCAACGCGATCGGCATCTACGCCCAGCAGCGGATGAGGTCGACCGAGAACTTCGGCGGGGCGGCGCTGACGGGATTCCTGACGCCCGACCTCCTGGTCGAGACGATCCGGTCGCTGCCCGTGGGGCTTACCGAGCTGATGGTCCACCCGGGCCTGAAGGCGGCCGAGTCCGGCTTCGAAGGGCCCGACCGCGAGGCGGAAGTCCGCGCGCTGACCGACCCGCGCCTCAAGCCCCTGCTCAAGGAGCTCGGCATCGGCCTCACCCACTTCGGCAAGCTCTAACTGCACTCCAACCAACGTCGTTGGAATGGTAGCAGTTCAGCGCGGCTCGTAGACGACGAGGATCGCCGGACGGTTGCGGATTTCCCTGGATTCGCGGCAGTAGGCGCGGCCCATGTAGTGGAACGAGTCGCCGTGAAGCATGAACCCGTGGTTCTCGTGGCGGCCCTCCGTCCAGAACTTCAGCGCTTCCGTAAAATCCCAGGAGCTGACCGGAGCGTTGCCCGGGCCGAAGGCGAGGTAGACCGGGTGGAAATCCGGATCGTCGCCGTAGGACGTCCCGCCCACCGACTTCCAGAACTTGTCCTTCGCGTACTCGTAAGCGTTCACTTCGTTCTCGACCCAGGGCCGGTTGCAGGGCTCGACCGCCCACAGGTTCGCATCGACGCGCGGGTCGCGCCCCTTCTCGAACTGCGTGTCCGCCGCCACGAGGATCAATTTCGCCGCGAGGATGGTCGAGCCCGTGGGGATCGACGACAGGTCCGCCCGCATGAGGAGGCTCCGGTGGCGCATGAAGGCTTCCTCGGTCTCCGAGGTCCCCCGGTTCCTCGACCGGTCCCGGGTGTTGGTGTCGGGGCCGTGGCTGTTGATGTGGGCGTCCCGCCAGCCCGTGTAGCCGTTCTCGCCCTCGCGGAAGCTCGCCAGCAGCGCCCGGGGATGCTCCGCCTTCAGCTTCTCGTAGCCGGCCTTGAACTCGGCCTCGACCTGGTCGACCGTGCGGGGCTCGGGCTTCGTCCACTTCTCCTTGAGCATCTTGCCGAGATCGCGGACGTTGGGGACCTCGAGGCCGGACCCCGCGACCTTGAACTTCACGGCGGAGGGCGCCGACGCCGTCTTTTCGCGGAGGAGCTTCACGTCCCTCACTTCCAGGGTCTCCCCCGGATGGGGGGCGTAGAAAAAGATCTCGAACGACACCACGCGGCCGTACTTCTTCGGGTTGAGGCCGTAGCCGTTGGCGCTCGGATCCTCCAGGCTGGCCCGGAGCTCGTTCTTCCCCGGCTTGAGGAAGAAGGTCCGCGCCCAGCGGCTGATGCAGCCGTCCCAGCCGTCGTCCCGCAGGCTCTTCTCCTGCACCGCCTGGAAGCCCACCAGGCAGCTGCGGCCCACCGTGACCTCGGCCGTCAGCGACTTCCAGGGCGACCAGTCCTCGGGAACCGCCCCGGTCCGGACCGAGGGCCAGCGGCCGCCGGCGAAGCTGACTTTCAGCGGGGAACGATGCATCAATCGTAAACCTTGATGGCCGTCGGGTGCACGTATAGAATCTCGTCCCTGTGAGGAGAACCGCGATCATGAGGACCGCCTCTCTTGCCGCCCTCGTCCTGCTGCTCGCCGCCTGCGACAACAAGGCGACGACCGGCGCCCCGCCCGCTCCTCCCGGAGGAGGCGGCGGAACCGCCTCGACGGCGCCCGCCGCGCCCTCCGCCGCGCCCGCGGGCGAGACGACCTACTTCTTCGGCGTGCGCGAGTCCCACACCAACATCACCTTCCAGTCGAAGAACGATCTCACCGACATCCTGGGCGCCTCTCACAACGTCGTCGGCAGCGCGAAGATCAATTTCGAGGCGGGGACGGGCAGCTGCGAGCTCTCGGTCCCGGCCGCGACGCTCAACAGCGGCATGGCCGACCGCGACCGGTCGATGATGAGCCCCACCTGGCTCAACGTGAAGCAGTTCCCCAACATCGAGTTCAAGGGCGAGAAAGCCTCCATCGTCGAGAAGCCCAACCTCTGGAAGATCGACGGCAAGTTCACGCTGCGCGGCGTGACGAAGGACCTTTCGATCACCGCCAAGGTGCGCCCGCTCTCGGCGGCGGTCAGCCAGAAGCTCGGCTTCGGCGACGGCCCCTGCCTCAAAGTCGAGACCGGCTTCAAGGTAAAGCTCGCCGACTACGGCATCGAGATTCCCGCGACGGCCATCGCCACCGTCCAGCCCGAAATCTCGATCGGCATCGACATCTGGGGGAGCACGATCAAGCCCGCGGCCCTGGTGGTCAAGCTGCCCGCCGAGGAAGCCCCCATCAAGCGGACCCCGAAGCCCAAGGTCTCGGACCAGGGGATCGAAGGGACGATCTACGTCCTGGGCAAGAAGCCCCAGCTGGCGACGATGACGGCCGATTCGGAGGCGGAGCTCGAGAAGATCACCGCCAAGACGAGCGTGGTCGTCGGCTATGTCGGGATCGACAAGGCCAAGGGCACGGGCAAGGTCCGCCTCGCCGTCCCCGCCGAGGAGCTCGACACCGGCATCGCGCTCCGCAACGAGCATCTCCGCGGCCCCGACTGGCTCGACACGGCCAAGTTCAAGACGATCGAGTTCGAGTCCACCAAGGCGACCCGGAAAGACGACAAGAACTGGACCCTCGAAGGGGATTTCACGCTCCACGGCGTGAAGAAGGCCATCACGGTCGACGTGCTCATCCGCGAGATCCCGCTGGAGCTGATCCAGAAGGCCAAGTGGGGCGAGACGCCCGGGCTCGGGTTCGCGACGAAGTTCAAGATCAAGCTCTCCGACTTCGGCGTGAAGATCCCGGCGGGCGGCGCCGGCAAGGTGAGCGACGAACTCTCGATCGCGATCGACTTAGTCGGACTCCAGAAGGAATAGCATGCGGAAGCTTCTGCTGGCCGGAGGGATCGGCGCTTTCGTCGTCGCCGCGCTCACCTATCCGGTTGCCGGTCTTATCGCCAACAACGCCGTTGAAGCCTGGGTCATCGTGGCCAAGGATCCCGGCTCCATCGCTGTCGAGAGGGAGATCTTCGAGCCGCCCAAGGGCGTCTCCAAGGAGTCGCCGGCCTACCGCGACGCGGTGATGCGGATCTACGGCGTGCCCACCGACGAGCCCATCAAGGTCATCTTCGTCCCCAAGGAGAAATTCATCCATCCCGCCGAGCTGCCCTCGATGACGCTGCTGCCGAAGGAGACCAACTACAACCCGACGCAGCTCAAGAGCGTCTACTTCATCGCTCCGCGGGCGGTGATCGGGGCCTCCGCCACCGGGGCCCTTCTCCTGGTGATCTCGCTGTTCCTGGGAAAGAAGGCCGGCTCCGCGCCGAAGCAACCCGCCGCCTAAGCGACACCCCCGCGGTGTCCAAGACGTTAGATCATCGCCTACACCGGAGGATTCATGCGCTGGACCGTTCTCGCCCTGCTGATCGCGCTCGCCACGCCGCCCGACGCGGCCCGGCCTCTCGCGATCCGGAATGCCACGATCGTCGTCGCGCCCGGACAGGCGATCGAGAAGGCCTCC
>JACQFK010000443.1 GCA_016200125.1 Planctomycetota bacterium | reverse complement strand
AGGAACGTGATGAGCCTGCCGCTGCACTTCGACCCCGTTTCGAACGGCGAGTACCTGCCGCCCCGCAAGACCCCGAAAGTCGCCGCGATGCAGGACATCGCCTGGGCGCTCGTCGAGAAGGGCCTGCGCCGCACCGGAATGAGCCGGCGGGCCTTCCTCCGGTCGACCTGCGGCATGGCCGCCTGCCTCGCCGCGATCAACCAGGCCTCCGCGTCGCCCGGCGGATCCTACGTCCTGCCGCGCGAGGCGGTCATCGACCCCGCGGCCGCCGACTCCGTGCTGAAGGGCGACGAGTTCATCTTCGACATCCAGACGCACCACGTCCAGCCGGCCAAGACCAAGGGCTGGAACATGGGCGGCCGCTACGAGTACATCAAGGAGATCTTCCTCGACAGCGACACGACCTGCGCGGTGCTCAGCGCCCTTCCCGCCGCCGAGGAGGCCAACCCGCTCTCGCATGCCGAGGCCGAGCTCACGCGCGAGATCATCGAATCGATCGGCGGCAAGTCGCCGCGCCTCTGGGTCCACGCGCTGGTCACGCCGAATTACGGCGACGTGAAGCGCCACCTGGACGGCATGGAGGAGGTCTGCAAGAAGAACAAGATCGCCGCGTGGAAGCTCTACACGCTGCTCGGCCCCGAGGGCAGGGGCTTCTGGCACCACGACGAGAAGGTCGGCATTCCGGTGATCGAGAAGGCGCGCGAGCTGGGCATCAAGCTGATCTGCACCCACAAGGGCTTCCCCTTCGGGAAGCTGCCTGAGCGCTACGACACCGCGCGCGACATCGGGATCGTCGCCAGGAAGTATCCCGACGTGAACTTCATCGTCTACCACTCCGGCTACATCCCGCGCGTCAAGGAAGGCCCCTACGACGCCGGAAAGGCGGACGAGGGCGTGAACGCCTTCATCAAGTCGATCGAGGACAACGGCATCAAGTCGGGCGGCAACGTCTACGCGGAGCTCGGGAGCACCTGGTGGACGCTGATGAAGAAGCCCGAGGAGGCGGCGCACGTGCTGGGCAAGCTGCTCAAGGCGGTGGGGCCCGACAACGTGCTCTGGGGGACGGACTGCCTCTGGTACGGCTCGCCGCAGCCGCAGATCGCCGCCTTCCGCGCGTTCCAGATCTCGGAGGAGCTTCGCGAGAAGCACGGCTATCCGGAGCTGACGAAGGAGCTGAAGGCGAAGATCCTGGGGCTGAGCTCCGCGAAGGTCTACGGGGTGGAGCCGAAGCGCGACCTTCCGAAGATCCAGAAGGACGAAGTCGAAAAGCTCAAGCAGAGCTACCTGCCGGGCCGCGATCCCTCGCACCGCGTCTACGGTCCGAAGACGCGCCGCGAGTTCTTCGAGCTCCTGGCGATGCGGGGCGGCCGGCCGGCCTGACCCAGGCCGATGGCCCGCCCGCTCGTCCTGCTCGCGATCCTCCTTGCGGCCGGCCCGCAGGAGGATCCGCTCCAGGCCGCGCTGAACGACCTCGATCCCGAAGGGCCCTGGCACTACAACAACCCGGCTTCGGGATTCGCCGAGGCGCGCGCCACTGGGAAGCCGCTCCTGGTCGTCGTCCGTTGCGTGGTCTGAAAAAACTGCAAGGGCATCGACGGGCAGGTTGCCCGCCGCGGAAAGGAGTTCGCGGACGTCCTGGAGAAGTTCGTCTGCGTGCGCCTCGTTCAGGCCAACAACCTCGACCTGGCCGCATTTCAATTCGACTACGGGCTCACCTGGGCGGTCCTGTTCATGAACGCCGACAAGACCGTCTACGGGCGCTACGGGACCCGGTCGCAGCTCAACAGCTCCAGCGACGTCACGGACGCCGGCTTCCGCAAGGCGGCCCTGGCCGCGCTCGAGATCCATCGCGGATATCCCGACAATAAGGCCGCCCTGGAGGGCAAGCGGGGCGCGGAGCCCAAGGTTCGCGTCCCGCAGGACTACCCCACGCTCCGCCACTTCGCGGCCGCCGTCAACCCCGCCGTGGGCGAGCGGAACAACAGCACCTGCATCCATTGCCATGATATCCAGGGGGCGGAATTCGCCGCCCACCGTCAGGCCCGCAAGCCCATCCCCGACGAGACGCTCTGGTCCTACCCGATGCCGGACACGCTCGGCCTCCGGCTCGACCCCGAGGAGCGGGCGACGGTTCAGTCGGTCACGCCCGGCTCGGCCGCCGACCTCGCGGGGTTCCGCGCCGGCGACGAAGTCGTCTCGCTCGAAGGCCAACAGCTCGTCTCCGTGGCGGACGTCCAGTGGGTGCTCCAGGGAGCGAAAGACGGGGCGACGCTCGCCGCGAAGGTGAAGCGCGGCCGGCGCGTCGAGTCCCTCTCGCTCATTCTTCCTGCGGGCTGGCGCCGCAGCGGCGATCTCTCGTGGCGCCAGGGAACCTGGGTGTTCTTCCGGCCGGACCTCCAGGCCGATCCGCTCTCCGGGGAAGATCGGAAGAAGCTGAAGCTCGCGGAAGGAGCCGTCGCGCTCCGGGTCCGCCGCCTGGGCACGGTGCTCGAGGATGCCGGATTCCGCGTCGGCGACGTCATCGTCGCGGTCGCCGGCCGGCGCAAGGGCATCGACACGTTCAGCCAGCTGCTCGCGTTCGTGGCCCAGAACACCCTGTCCGGGGAGAAGCTGGAGCTGGTCGTTCTCCGCGGCGAAAAGGAAGAGCGGCTCGCCCTGACCCTCCCCTGACCCTACCGGATCGCGATGGGGCGCAGCGTAAATCCCGCCGTGGCGCCCTTGATCTTGTTCGTCACCGCCACATAGCTGAACTCGTAGCCCTTGTCGCGCGCCAGCTCCTCCAGGTTGTGGAACTCGCCGATGTGCACGCCCTGCTCGATCAGAAGGTAGTTGTGCACCGGCATGAACGACTTGTACTTCTCGCGGTAGGCCTTCGTGTCGGCTTCGACTGGACCGTACTCGAGGCCGCTCGTGTCGGAGCCGATCAGCATCGCCCCGTGCTGCTCCACCAGCCACTTGGCCGACTCCAGCGTGATCCCCGCGGAATCGTGCTTCCCGATCGTCGCATGGTCGGCGCCCGTCTCGCCCCAGTAGCGCAGCGTGCCCGTCCGGATCAGCACCACGTCGCCCGGCCGGAGCTCCGTCCCCTGCTTCTTCAGCGCCGCCTCGAGGTCGGCGGGAGAGATCGCCGTGTTCGACGGGAGCGCGTCCACGCCCTTCGATCCCGCGACGTCGATCAGCACGCCGCGCGCGACGATCGGCGGGATCGTCGACGCGTCGCACTTGCGCGGCCCCCAGTTGCCGCCCCAGTCCTTCTCCTTGAAGCCGTTGTACCAGTGATCGTCCTCGCCTTCCGTGGCGTGGCCCAAGCCGTCGATCTGCGTCGCGACGTTGTCATTGATGAAGAGCGCGCAGCTGTGCCAGGCCGTCCGCGTGGGATTGTCCTGGATCACGCCGGGGAGGTCCTGCTGCCGCTGCACCCCCTCGGGCGTGCGGAACGCGATGATCTCGCCGGGACTGTGGCCGGGCAACTTGTAGGACGTGCGGTCATAAAGGGCACAGAGGTCGTAGACCTTGCCCTGCCTGGCGAGATGCAGCGCCGCCAGCCGGGAGGCATCGGTCATTTCGTTGAGCGAGCCGACCTCGTCCTGCGCGCCCCACACCCAGCCCCAGCCCTTCCCCTTCTGCCACTTCTTCAGGTCCTGCGGCAGGCCGCCCACGGCCGCCACGCTGCAGGCCGCGCCTACGACCAGAGCCCCCACGATCGCCAGCCGGATCTTCATCGCATCCTCCCTCAGGTTTCCCCGCATCCTGCCAAATGAAGCGGGGCGGCGGCAAGAATTGCTCCCTCGCGGCTGCGCCCTGCGGCATACTGTCCCTGATGAAGGTCCTGCTCCGGAACGCGCGGCTCGTCGACGGCACGGGAAGCGCCTCCCTCGACGGCGCCGCTCTCATTCTCGACGGCGAGAAGATCGTCCACGCGGGACGACTGAGCAAGGGCGACGAACCTTCGGGCGCCGGCGTCCAGGTCGTCGACCTCGGCGGACGCACGGTGATCCCGGGGCTCGTCGAAGGACACTTCCACGTGTCCTATAACAACGTCAAGGTCATCGCCGACCTCGATCTCAACTGCCCCCCCGAGTACACGACCCTCGTCTCCGCGAAGATCGCCGAGGCCGCCCTCCACTGCGGCTACACCGCCGCCCGCTCGGCCGGATCGATCCACGGAGTCGACGTCGCCCTCAAGAAGGCCATCGACGAAGGCCTCTATCCCGGCCCGCGGATGCTCGCCGCGGGGCGCGACATCTGCGCCACCGGGGGCATGGCCGACTGGAACGCCTCCTACCTCAAGCTCGGCATGGAGGGGCTCGCCCTCATCGCCGACGGCCCCGACGCCTGCCGCGCCGCCGCGCGGCGCTGCATCAAGGACGGCGCCGACGTGGTGAAGTGCTACGTCGGCGGCGACGCCCTCCTGCCCCATACGCCCATCGGCGACTGCACCTACACCCAGGCCGAGGTCGACGCCATCGTCGACGAGGCCCGCATGCGCGGCCGGCTCTCCTCCGCCCACGTCCGAGGCGCGCGGTCCAGCGAAGTCGCCGCCAGGGCGGGCGTCGATTCGATCGAGCATGCGACCTACGCCAGCGAGGAGACGCTCAAGCGCATCCTGGACCAGGACCTGACCCTCGTCCCCGGTCTTCGCTACATCTGCTCGATCAAGGAGAACGGGCCGAAGTTCGGGATCACCGAGGCCTTATGGGGCCCCGCGGGCCTCGACGACGAGATCCGCACCGCGATCGACACCTACCGCCGCGCGAAGGCGATGGGCATCCGGATGGTGCCCGGCGGCGACTTCGGATTCGCCTGGAACCCGCACGGCGAGTACGCGAAGGACATCCAGGTCTTCGTAGAGAAGATCGGCTTCACGCCGCTCGAGGCCATCTGCTGCGCCACGAGAAACGGCGCCCGCCTCATGAGGATGTCCGACCGGATCGGCACGCTCGAGAAAGGCAAGCTCGCGGACCTGGTCGTCGTCGAAGGCGATCCGCTCCAGGACATCTCGATCCTGCAGGACCGCGCGCGGCTGTCGGTGATGAAGGGCGGCGTCTTCGTGACGCGCCGGTTCTAGTCGGCGTACTTGATCGAGAACGCCTTGTTCGACACCAGCAGCGTCGTCACGTCCGCTTCGGCCGTCGCCCCGTGGCTCATGACCTCGCCCTCGGGGAACCAGATGAACGACCCGGGCCCGAAGCGGCCCTTGTGAGTCACGAGCGTCCCCTCGAGGACGTACATCGCGTGGGCGCAGGGATGGGTGTGGCTCGGATTGACCACCCCCTTGGGGTACTTCACGATCTGGAAGAACACCCCCGTCTCGGGATCCGTGTGGAGGACCTTGCGGAAGATCGGCGCCGGCAGATGGGGATTCATCCGCTGTTCCCAGGCCAGCGCATTGGCATCCAGGGCGAAGAAACCGCCGCTTCCCATGTCCGCCTCCTCAGCGTGGGCCGAACAACGCGTTGATCCTCTTCAGGTAGATCTCGCTCGGCTTCGTCCACTTGATCTCGACTTTGGGCAGTTCGCCGCGGAGCTGTTCGACGTCCGCATCCGCGATGTCGATCCCCTCCAGCGTCAGCTTCTTCAGCTCCGGCAGCCCCTTCAGCAGGCTCAACGACTCGCGCTTCAGGCGGGCCTCCTCGAGCTGCAGCGTCTCGAGCGACTTCAGCTCCGCGAGAACCCCGAGTGTTTCGTCCGAAAGCGTGGTCGGCGGCTTGTAGGCCAGCCGCTGCCCCAGCGTGAGGTTCTTGAGGTTCGTCAGGCCCTTGAGATGCTTCACGCCCTCCAGGGTCTGCCCCGCGTGCCAGGTCCGGAACTCCTTCAGGCGCGTCAGCTTCCCCACGGCCGCCATGCCGTCGTCGGCGAAGGCCAGCGACCCGGCGACCGTGAGCCGCTCGAGGGAGGGCATCTCCGCCAGCGCGGCCAGCCCCGTGCCCGTGAACTCCTTGCAGGGGTGGAAGAACTTCAGGACCTTGAGGCTCTTGAACGCCGCGAACGCCTTCACGCCGTCGTCGCTGATCAGGGCCAGGTTCGTCTGGAGGGAATCCAGTTCGGGAAGGCCCGCCAGCAGCGGCACGGAGGCATCCTTGAGTCCGGGCCCGAACGACAGCGACCTCAGGTGCGACAGCTGCGCCACCCGTTTGAAGTCCTCGTCGGTCCACTTGGAGCAGTCGCCGACCTCGATCGAGGTCACGGTCCCCTTGGCCTCGACGACCTTGACGCCCATCTCCCGGAGCTTCCCGGCGATCTCGGCGTCGTCGGCCAATGAAAGCAACAGCGCCATGAGACCCTGGATCATCTTCCCTCCTGCTTCGGGCTGAGGTAGCGGTTGAACCACTCCAGCAGCCGCTGGCCGATGTCGAGGACGAACTTGGGCTCGTTCGGCCCGTGCGGCTGGCGCGGGTAGGTGACCATCTTCACCGGCACGTTCTGGCGCTTGAGCGCGTTGTAGAACTCGTAGCCCTGCGAGACCGGCACCCGGACGTCCGCCTCGCCGTGGAGGATCAGCGTCGGCGTGGTCACGCCCTTGACCTGGAACATCGCCGAATGGGCGCGGTAGAGCTCCAGGTTGTCCCAGAACTCGGCGCCGAAATAGTCGGGCACGAAGCCCGGGATGTCGGCCGTTCCGTTGAAGCTCATCAAGTTCGTGACCCCGGCCCCCACGGACGCCGCCTTGAAGCGCCTCGTCTGCGTGATCGTCCACGAAGTCATGAAGCCCCCGTAGCTCCAGCCCATCACGCCCATCCGCTCGGGGTCGGCGATGCCGCGGGCGACGACGTCGTCGACGCCCGCCATCAGGTCCCGGTAGTCGCCGCCGCCCCAGTCCTTCCTGTTGGCGTGGCGGAAGGCCTTGCCGTAGCCCGACGAGCCGCGCGGGTTCGGCCGCAGCACCGCATAGCCCCGCGCCGCGAAGGCGGCGATCGGGTAGATGCCGCGGCTCGCGGTGAAGGTCTGCAGGAACACGCCGGCCGGTCCGCCGTGAACGTTCAGGATCAGGGGACAGCGCCGGCCCTTCTCGTAGCCCGCCGGATAGGTCAGCAGGCCTTCGATCTCCAGCCCCTCCGTGGACTTCCAGCGGATCAGCTCGGTGCGCCCCAGCGGATGGGCGGGCAGGTCGGCGTTCACGCGGCTCACCTGGACGGGTCCGAAAGCATCGAGCTTCGTCACGAAGGCCTCGGGCGCATGCTCCGAATCCTGCGAGACGAACCCCAGCATCGTCCTTCCGGAGTTCATCCGCGCGTAGAGGCCGTGACGGTCGCCCGCATCGAGATCCACGGCGGCGCCGCCGTCGACCGGCAGCGCGGAGAGGCGGCCGATCGTCCCCCGGGTCTCGTGGAAGTAGACCCGCTTGCCGTCGGCCGACCATCCCGTCAGGGCCGGTTTGTGGTCGAAGGTCGGCGCGAGCTTGCGGGGCTCTCCGCCGGCCGCGGGAACGACGTAGACCCAGCTCTCGCCGGCCCAGGTCGGAGGGACGTCGGAGGCCACGAAGGCGATGCTCCGCCCGTCGGGCGAGTAGCAAGGCTGCGATTCCGCGGCGCCGCTCTGCGCGAGCGGCTTCACGGCGCCCGAGGCCAGGTCCACCGTGGAGAGATCCGAAAACGTCCAGTCGTTGGCGCGCGGCGTCGGCGCGTGGGAGAAGACGATCGTCTTCCCGTCCGGAGACCAGTCGAACTTGGCGTCGACGTGGAACTCGCCCCGCGTCAGCAGGCGGGGCTCGCGCCGGCCCTGCGCATCCTTCGCGACCGGGATCACCCAGAGGCGGCCCATCTTGAAGCGTTCGTCCACGACGTTGACGTCGTTCTTCTCCTTCTTCGCCCGCTCCTCGGCGGGGCTCGCCTCGTCGGGCCGAGTGAAGGCGATCCACTCCCCGTCGGGCGACGGCAGGAACGAATTGACGCCGGACTTGAGGTCGGTCAGCTGCTCCGCCTCCCCGCCGTCGGCCCGGATGCGCCAGAGATTGCTGTGGTCCGGGCGGGGCGAGGTGAAGAGGATCCAGCGGCCGTCCGGCGACCACTGGGGATTGCTGCTGGACTTTTCGCCCGACGTGAAGGCCCGGGCGTCGGATCCGTCGCTGTTCCCGATCCAGAGCTGGGTGAGCATCTCGCTCTTGTCGGCGGTCATCACGGCGGAGGTCACCGTGAACACGGCGCGGCGTCCGTCCGGCGAGGGCTGGACGTCGGCGACGGTCTTCACGTTCATCGTCTCCGCCGGCGTCCATCCCGGCGCCTTCGCCTCCTGGGACGGCGCGAGGGCCAGGAGGGCGAGGAACAGCGTTGCGCTCATGTCGGCCCCCTATTTCAGCGTTTCGATCGTGAGGTTCCGGAACGAGATCTCCGCCTTGCAGTTGCCGTGGATCTGGAGGCCGATCAGCCCGTCCTGTTCGAGCTCCTTGTCCTCCTCGGTGTAGTCCACGGTCTGGACGCCGTTGAGCGTGATCCGGACCCGCAGCCCCTCGCAGCGGACCTCGTAGGTGTTCCACTCGCCCGGCTTCTCCGTCTTCTTGATCAGCTCTGGGTCGGCCTTGGCGAGCACCTTGTTGCGCCGCGACTCGTCGTAGAGCGAGCCCGACATGCCGGCGCCGATGTCCGCCTGGTAGCCCTTCATCTCGTTGGGCGGCTTCGGGATCCGGCGGCTGCGGATCTGGACGCCGCCGTTGACGAAGCCCTCCGTGCCGACGAGCTTGTACTCGAGCTTGAGGACGAAGTTCGCGTAGGGCTTCGTCGTGGTGAGGAACTCGTTCTTCGGGTTCCCCTGCATCGACCCGCCGACGATCGCGCCGTCGACGACCCGCCAGACCTTCTCCTTTTCGCCCTCCCAGCCGTCGAGGCTCTTCCCGTCGAAGAGGGGCGTCGCCTGCGGCGCGAAGGACAGCAGCAGCAGTCCCAGCATCATGCGCATCTTTCATTGCCTCCGCGGATGCGGGCGGGGAGCCGGGCTTCAAGTCGATCTTCGACGGGAAGACGCTCGAAGGCTGGAAGGCTCCGGACATGAGCTTCTTCTCGGTCCAGGACGACGCCATCACCGGCGAGGCCACCCCCAAGCACCTGCCGAAGGAGAACCAGTTCATCGTCTGGCAGGGCGGCACGGTCCGCAACTTCGACCTGCGCTTCAAGTTCCGCGTCCTCGGCCCCAAGGCCAACTCCGGCATGCAGTTCCGCAGCGCGGTGAAGGACCGCGGCCTCGTGTGGGGCTACCAGGCCGACATCGCGCTCAGCGGCCCCTACCTCGGGGGGATCTGGGACGAGTACGGGCCGCGCAAGTCGCTCGCGGCGCGCGGCGAGAGCGTGACCATCGACGAGACCGGCAAGCGCAAGATCATCAAGTTCGCCGACGCCGACGACCTGGTCCACGGGATCGACATCAAGGACTGGACGGACTATCGCGTCCTCGCCGAGGGTTCGCACATCGTGCTGGAGATCAACGGGCGGAAGATGTGCGAACTCGACGACCGGGAACGCGGCAAGGCCGCCGCCGAAGGCGTGCTCGCGATGCCGATCATCCCCGAGCCCATGCGGATCCAGTACAAGGACATCCGGCTCAAGATCCTGCCCTAAACCTCATCTCCCCCAAGCGTACTAGTGGCATGATCCGAGTCGGTGTCGCCGCGGCCTTGCTCCTTCTGGCTCCGAGGGCCGCGCCGCAGGAATCGTACTCCCTCGACGGAGCGGACATCCTCATCCACGAGAAGCCGGCGGGAGACGGAGTCCGGCAGATTCCTCCGACCGTCGCCCTCGCCCTGAAGTACGGCCTCAAGCTCCGCGTCGAGGATGAGACAGGCAAAGAGCTCGCCCTCAGCGACGCGGGCAAGCCCACGCTTCACGGGCCGACGATGACCGCGGAGGGCGAGGGGCCCTTCCGCATCCGCGCGCCGCTCGCGAAGTACGTTTTCGAGGCGCCCGCGTCGCCCCCCGCCGCCGCGGCGGACGCGGCGATCGTGAGCGAGATCGCCCGGCGCGTGTTCGAGTTCGTCGCGGACGGCCACCCGAGACCCGTCCCGCGCGAGTACGGGTTCACCAGCGGCCTGGTCTTCTGGTTCGAGGGCGAGTCGGTCAGCGCGCTGGCCCAGGCGCTCCCCTATCTGCCGAAGCTGCTTCAGCAAAAGACCCTGGAGTTTCTCTCCCGCGAGGTCGTCGTCCATCTCATCAACGACCAGGATCTCGCGTTCGAGCGCCAGGGCAAGTCCGGCATCGTCGAGTGGGTGAACAACACGGCCACGACGGGGCAGGCCCTCGCGGCCCTGGAGGACTACTCGCGCTTCAGCGGAGGCTATTCCCCTGCGGAACAACTCTGGGAGTCCTGCAAACGGCAGTTCGCCGCCTATGGCACGATCGACTGGAACTACGGCTGCAACCCGAAAGGGCGGCTCCATGTCGCCCGCGGCCTCGCCGTCAGCGACCTCCACGCGCAGATCGCCGCGGCCATCGCCGTCGCCCGCCTCGCCCGCCAGCTCAAGGACAGGGCGACCGAGGCGCTCGCGGCGGGGACCGCCGCGCGGCTGCTGATCACGCGCTACGCCTACGGCGTCTACGTCCGGCCCTACCTGTACGAGAACAAGCTCACCGAGGTCCCCTCCCGGAAGCCCCGGGGGAATCCCATCGACACGCTTCCCGCCAAGGATCGCTATCCCGTCGACAACTGGCCCTACGACGCGCCGCAGACGACGATCTGGCCGAAGGAGATGCGCTTCCTTCCCGACGGCTCGAACGATCTGCGCGTCGTCGTCGAGCCCCGCGACGGCAAGACCTACCGGATCGGGATGACGCCGAGCGGCGCCAACCTGAAGTCCATGGTCCTCCACTACCCGATGACCCCCGAGATCGGCCGCTTCCTGGGCGACACGCTCCGCCCGCGGACGCAGGAGATCTTCGACGCCTTCCAGGCCAACATGCCGTGGTGGCACTGGTCGGACTTCGAGACGATCATCGAGCGGGGCGACGAAACGATCGCCTCCCCCGATCTCTCCTTCTCGATGTACCAGACGCTCGCGTGGTCGCTCGCCGGGGAAGAGAAGGAACTCGCGAAGCGGCTGCCCTGGGAGTACCTCAATGTCGGATTCCGCGACCGCTACCGGCTGATCAACCTGGGGACCTACCTGCGCTGCAAGGGCGGAGTGAAATGGGAGGCGCTGAAATGATCGTCGCCCTG
>JACQFK010000442.1 GCA_016200125.1 Planctomycetota bacterium | reverse complement strand
TCGCCTTGGAGACGAGCTCCTCGGCGGTGAGCTGGACGGAGTCGTCCTCCATCAGCTTGGCGTAGAGCAGGCCCCTGAGCTTCTCGTCGGGGACCTTCGTGAGCAGGCCCTGGACGTCCTGGTCCTTGAGAATGCCGGCGAGGCGGCGGAGGCGCGCCTCCTTCTTCTCCATCACCTCGACAGAGCGGCGCTGCTCGTCCGCGCGCTTCTTGTCGGAGGCGGCGCGCTCCTCGAACTCCTTGGAGACCTGCGCGATCTCCAGGATCTTGCCGGTCCGCACGCCGCCGTCGAAGAGGAAGCGCTCCAGGCTTTCCTGGAGGAGGGCGCCCAGCGGGGACGTGAGATCCGCCCGGTGCAGCTCGGAGGTCGCGCGGCCCGCCACATAGGCGCCCAGGATGCGGCGGACTTCGGGGCCCACCAGGTTCTTCAGGTCCTGCACCGCGAAGGTGCCGGGAAAATTGAAGAAGGCGCGGCAGAAGTCGCGGAATAGGTCCAGGCGCTGGGCCGCCACGATGAGCGTGAGCGCGGCGCTGACGGAGATCGTCATCCCGTCCGAGGTCCGCAGGTCGGGGAACACCAGGCGCACCTGGGTTTCGCCCCGCTTGGCGAGGACGAGGTCGAAGTGGCCGGAGACCTCCTGGCCCTCGTTCATCAGTCCGGTCGTGCCGTCGTGGAACAACGCCAACCCCGTGGTATTCAGGGGGATGGTAATGGTTTTGCGGAAGAAGCCGCCGAGGTCGTGGGAGGAGATCTTGATGGCCAGCAGCGAACGGTCATTCAGGAATTCAGACAACGTCAGCCTGGCCATCTACCCCAAGGATACCACGAGGACGCATCCAGCATCAAGCATCAGCCGCGCGGGGAGGTCCGGTCGAGCCAGTCGAGCTGCTCAAGGGTGTCCGGGACCGGGCAGCCGCGGGCCTCCCCGATGGCCGTCCAGGCCTCGTCGGCCGAAAGCCCCTGCGTGACGAGGATGCAGGCCAGCATCAGCGGAGAGCGGCCGATGCCCATCCTGCAGTGGGCCGCGATGCGCTTCCCCTCGGCGAAGCGGGCCGCGAGCGAGCGCGCGAGCTTCCAGGTCTCGTTCGCCGACGAGGGGATGTCGCGGTCGGGCGTCGGATGGGAGAAGAACTCCAGCCCGTGGCGGCGGGCGAGGGCCTCCTCCGCTTCCAATCCCAGGAGGACCTCCTCCTCGGGCGTGAGCATCGAGACCAGGATGTCCACGCCCTGGCTTTTCAGCGACCAGATCTCGTCCTCGAGCCAGTCGCCGCCGCGCGGGCGCGGCATGACCGCGAGCCTTCCGGGTCCGGTGGTTCTGATCCAGTAGATCTCGGTGTCCAAGGAGGGCGGCGGTCAGCTCGCCACGTCCCAGAGGCCGGCGATGCTGTCGTAGTAGAGCAGGGCGCGTTCCTTCGCGAGCACGGCTTCGCGGCCCGGGCGCGGCGAGACGCCCCAGGGGCTGCGGCCGAGCCAGAGGGAAACCTCCACCGTGCGGCCCGTGTTGACGACGTCGCGGGAGGGGTCGGCGGAGATGCCGAGCCCTTCGGCGAGCACGACGATCTCCTCGAGGACGGCGTGACTCATGCGGCCCACGTGGACGCCGGCCGCCCCGTGGACGAAGCCGCGGATGAGGGCCTCGACCGCGTGGTTGAGCTGCGAGCGCTTGGCGAAGACGACGCGCGCGAGGCCGTCGTCCTGCGACGAATAGAGAAAGGACTCCTCGCGGAGCGAGAGGCGCGACTGCGAGAGGTCGTGCTGCACGGTGGACAGCGTGTCGTTGTCGACGGCGCCCTTGGGAAGTCCGGCGAGCCCGGCCCAGTCGAAGCGGCCGCGGCCGCTCCAGGCCTGGCCCAGCTTGAGCAGCGCCTCTCCGCTGGTGCGGAACAGGGAGCCGTTCAGGAGTTCGACCGGCGCGTCGAGCCCGTCGCGCAGCAGGCGGCCGCGCGAGACCCGGTCGGCCCGGAAGAGCAGGGCCTTGTCGCCCTCGCTGCGCGTCACGATCCCGCCCAGCTTCTCCCGCACCGCGTTCTCCGCCTCCTTGGTGAGCGGCTCCCAGTAGTTGGGGTTGAGCAGGTCGGCGGGCATGCGGCCGATGATGACGTCGAGCGGCCGGATTTCGAGGTCGAAGAGCGACCCGAAGTCCGTCATCGTGAGTCCCTGGGTGTGGAAGTGGAACTCGTCGGAGCCTTCGAGGCGGGTGAAAAGCTCCAGCGGATGGGGCAGCCGGCCCGGCGACGTCTGGAGCAGGAGACCCTTCACATTCATCGGTGCGTCCACCGGGGACATGGGCGGTATTATAGGCGCGCCCGCGGAACGCGCAACGGTTTTCCTATTGACTTGGGGCGGAGGCTCCCTAGAATACGCCCTTCACCCGGACACGACAGGAGGAAATTCCCATGGGCATCAAGGTTGCGATCAACGGCTTCGGCCGGATCGGCCGGCTGGTCTTCCGCGCCCTGCACGAGCAGGGGCTGCTCTCCCGGGACATCGAGCTCGTCGCCGTGGGCGACATCGTCCCCGCGGACAACCTCGCCTACCTCCTCAAATACGACTCCACCCAGGGCGCCTTCAAGGGCCAGGTCGGCTCGAAAAAGTCCGCGGCTGACAAGCCCGAGGACGACATCCTGATCGTCGACGGCAAGGAGATCAAAGTCGTGTCGGCCAAGACGCCGGCCGAGCTTCCCTGGGCCGCGCTCGGCGTCCAGCTCGTGATCGAATCCACAGGCCTCTTCACCGAGGCGGAGAAGGCCAAGGGCCACCTCGCCGCCGGCGCGAAGAAGGTCATCATCTCCGCGCCCGCCAAGGGCGAGGACCTCACCGTGGTGATGGGCGTGAACGACGCCAAGTACGATCCCGAGAAGCACCACATCGTCTCCAACGCCTCCTGCACGACGAACTGCCTGGCGCCGCTCGTCCACGTGATCCTCAAGGAGGGCTTCGGCGTCGCCGAGGGCCTCATGACGACCGTGCACTCCTACACCGCGACGCAGAAGACGGTCGACGGGCCGTCCAAGAAGGACTGGAAGGGCGGCCGCAGCGCGGCGCTCAACATCATCCCCTCGACCACCGGCGCCGCCAGGGCTGTGGCTCTGGTCATCCCCGAGATCAAGGGCAAACTGACCGGCATGGCCTTCCGCGTGCCGACCCCCACGGTCTCCGTGGTGGACCTGACCTTCAAGACGGTCAAGGACACCTCGCTCGACGAGATCAAGGGGGCGATGAAGAAGGCCTCGGAGACCTACCTCAAGGGCATCATGGGCTACACCGAGGACGAGGTCGTGTCGTCGGACTTCATCCACGACAGCCGCTCGTCGATCTTTGACGCCGGCAGCTGCATCGAGCTGAACAAGAACTTCTTCAAGCTCATCAGCTGGTACGACAACGAGTGGGGCTACTCCTGCCGCGTGTCGGAGCTGACGAAGCTGATGATCTCGAAGATGCGGTAGGGGAGCGCCATGGCGAAGCTCTCCGTCCGCGACCTCGACCTCAAGGGCAAGCGCGTCCTCGTCCGGGTCGACTTCAACGTCCCCGTCAAGGACGGGAAGGTGACCGACGACACGCGCATCAACGCCTCGCTGCCGACGATCAAGTACATCCTCGAGAAGGGCGGCAAGGCGGTGCTGGTCTCGCATCTGGGCCGTCCTGACGGCAAGGCCGATCCCAAGTTCTCGCTCAAGGCGGTCGCGGCGCGGCTCCAGGAGCTGATCGGGACACCCGTCGACTTCGGCGAGCCGAAGGACGGCGCGATCACGCTGCTCGAAAACGTGCGCTTCGACCCGGGCGAGGAGAAGAACGACGACGCGCTCTCGAAGAAGCTCGCGGCCTACGGCGACGTCTACGTGAACGACGCCTTCGGCACGGCCCACCGGGCCCACTCGTCGACCGCGGGCGTGACCAAGTATTTCAAGCAGTCCGCCTGCGGCTTCCTCATCGAGAAGGAGATCCAGTACCTCGGCAAGGTGCTGACGAACCCCGACAAGCCCTTCGTCGCCATCATGGGCGGCTCGAAGGTCTCCGACAAGATCCTCATCCTCGAGCAGCTGGCCAAGAAGGTCGATCTCATCCTCGTCGGCGGCGGCATGGCCTACACGCTGCTCAAGGCGAAGGGGCGGCCCGTGGGGGCTTCGAAGGTCGAGGCCGACAAGCTCGACATGGCGAAGAGCATCCTGGCTTCGGCGCATCTGGTGCTGCCCGTGGATCATGTCATCGCCGACAAGTTCGACGCGGCCGCGAACACCCGGAT
>JACQFK010000458.1 GCA_016200125.1 Planctomycetota bacterium | reverse complement strand
CCACCAGTACCTCAAGGAGTCGGGGCAGCTCACGAAGGAGACCGAGGCGCGGCTCAACCAGTACCACTCGGTCGCCGTGCAGAAGATCCTCTCCTTCGAGGCGTCGGGCGGCGGCTTCGGCTGGTACCCGGGACGCGAATCCAACCTCGTGCTGACGGCCTACGGGACGATGTTCCTCGCCGATCTCGCGAAGGTCTACGAGTACGACCGCCGGATCCTGGACCGGACGATCACCTGGCTGGAGAACCGGCAGGACCCTCAGGGCCGCTGGACGGGGCATGATCACGGCTCGACCTGGAGCCGCCTCTCCGACGCGGCGATCCCGTCGACGGCCTACGTCGCCTGGGCGCTCAAGCGGACGGGCCGCGACGACACGCGGGCGCTGGGCAAGGCGGAGGAGTTTCTGCGCCGGGTCGATGTCGACGACGCCTATGCGGCGGCGCTGATCGCCAACGCCTACCCCAACCGGGGGAACCTGGACCGGCTGGCGAAGCTGGCGAAGGACGGCCGCTGGACGACGAAGCTGCAGTCCTGGACCCGGGCGCGGGACGGCGCGGCCGACCTGGAGACGACGGCGCTGGCGGTGATCGCGCTGGCGAGCCACGCGCCCGGCCTGGCGGACGAGGGGGCGGCCTGGATCCTCAAGGCGCGCGATCCCTACGGCGCCTGGGGTTCCACCCAGCCCACGGTGCTCGCGCTGCGGGCGCTGGCCTCGGTGGGCGGCGGGTCGCGCGACAAGGTCGGCGCGCGGCTCTGGGTGAACGGCAAGGAGATTGCCGGCGCGTTCGCGGAAAGCGACGCCGCGCAGTCGGTCGACATCTCGCCGCAGCTCATCAAGGGGACGAACGAGGTCGTGCTCGAGACGTCGCGACGGGTGAACGCGCAGATCGCCGGCCGGTATTATGTGCCCTGGACGACGGGCGACATGGCGCGCGGCATCGACGGCCTGAACCTGCAGGTGACCTACGACCGGACCGACGTGAAGGTCGGGGAGACGGTGACCTGCACGGTCAAGGTGGAGGCCGATTCGTTCGCGATGATGGCGGAGGTCGCGATCCCGCCGGGCTTCACGGTGGACACGAGCGGCCTGGAGGACCTGGTTCGCCAGCGGCTGATCGACCGCTACGCGCAGAACGGCCGGTCGATGATCTTCTATCTGCCGGGGAAGGGCGCGACTTTCAGCTACCCGTTGAAGCCGCGCTACCCGGTGAAGGTGTCGCTGCCGCGCTCGGTGGCCTACGAGTACTACACTCCCGACCGCCGCGTGATCGTGCCTCCCCAGGAGTTCGAAGTTCGCGGCCAGTAACGCGAGAAAACGTCCAGATTGATTTCTCGCGCGTTTGACAATCGCCTCCGGGTCGTACATAATATGGGTACTTATGTGGAGAGCTTGGGGGATCGTCCTTCTGGCACTGTCGCCGCAAGAGCTCGGCTCTCGCGTCGTCTCACCCGACCATGAGTTCGCCTTCCGTCCGCCCGCGGGATGGGTGCGCCACATCGGGTCGGGGCCGACGGTCGCCAAATTCACCGAGCCGGGCGAACTCAAGACGCCCGCGGAGCTGATGCTCACCCATCTCTACAGCGGGAATCCGACTCCGATCGAGAACTGGAAACGGCAGGCGAAGGACAGCATCCAGGACCGTTACCCCGGCTCCAAGATCCTGGAAGAGAAGGACCTGACCGTCGCGGGGAAGAAGGCCTACCGCCTCATGTTTGTGGTCAACGACATCGTCCAGCTCAAAACCGTCATCCACCGCACCAATCTCGAGTACTTCCTGCTCGACGCCGCCTTCCCCCAGGACCGGACGGACAAGATCCGGCCGCTCATCGAGGCCTCGGTCGCCACCTTCGAGATCGTCCCCCTCCCGCTCTCGGAGGACGAGAAGCTCTCCGACGCCCGCACGACGGCGCTGATCAAGGCCGCCAAGATCGATCCGGCCCTCCTGGGCGAACGCTGGTACGCCGTCCACGTTCCGGCCCGGAAGGTCGGCCACACGCGCTTCAAGATGACGGAGTCCGAGGGGATGTATTCGTTCGAGTCCGACACCCGCCTCGACTTCGGCGACGGCAACACGGACAGCACCAGCGTCCGCGGCTCCTACTCGCCGGACGGCCGGGTGCAGAAGGTCGAGACCGAGGAGACCAAGGTCAATCCCAAGCAGAAGTGGGTCTTCCGCGCCACGGCGATGATCCAGTCGGGGCAGGCGAAGATGTCGCGGGACCTCAACGGCGTCAAGGAGGAGCGGACCGTCCCCGTCGAAGAGGGGGTGCTCCTCACCGACGTCGGCGAGACCATGCGCGCCGTGCTGGTCGCGGCCGGGAAGGGGAGCTATCTCCTCAAGTCGCTGTCGCCCTACTCCGAGGAGTGGAAGGTCGAGCTTGTCGACGTGGGAGGCCCCGAGACCCTGGAGGTCGACGGCCGCACCCGAAACTGCGTGCTGGTCCAATGCTACGTGGGACGCCGCAAGAACGTGACCTGTTTCTACGGTCCCGACCGATGGGTGATCCGCGTGGGAGGCCACCGGGAGATCCTGTCGATCCGGGAGTCGACCAAGGAAGAAGCGCAGAAGTAGTCCGCCAGGCGGTTGAGAGAGAGGGGGGGACGTGAGCACACTCGCGCTGTCTCTGCTGTTTTTCACGGGCATCGCCGATCTCGACGAACTCGCCCGCCGGCACGACTTCCAGTGGTCCTGCGAGGCGGCCACCGGGTGCCACACCCTGCGCTGCGGCAGCGCCACGATCGTCTTCGCCCCCGGGTTCTATTCAGCGCTCGTCAACGGCAGCCCGCTGCCGCTGAGCATGCCGGCGACGGTCGAGGGCGGCCGCGTGAAGCTGCCGCCGGAGCTCGCGCGCTTCGTCGAGTCGTCGCCCCTGAAGAGGCCGGCCCCCGTCATCGCGAAGGAGACCGCTCCGAAGCCGCCCTCGGCACCTCCGGCGAAGGAGGAGCCCCGGTCCCGCCTCCTGGCGGGCGTGAAGATCGCCATCGATCCCGGCCACGGCGGCATGCACACCGGGGGCAAGGGGCTCACCGGGCTGATGGAGAAGGACATCAACCTCGGCGTGTCTCTGAACCTCCAGCGGATCCTGGAGTCCCTGGGCGCCCGCGTGGTGATGACGCGCACCCAGGACGGCCACTTCGACAGCCACGTCGACGAGGATCTCGACGCGCGCGTGGACATCGTCAACGCCGCCAAGCCGGACCTCTTCCTGTCGATCCACACGAACTACGTGGCTACGCCCGGGCCGCGCGGCTTCGAAGTCTGGGTCCCGCGCTGCGGCGGCGTGCGCAACCAGCGGAGCCGCGACCTCGCGGACCTGCTCCGCGGCGAGCTGGGCAATGTCTGGGGGGCCAACCAGGACCGCGGCATCAAGGACGACCACAATCTCCGCGTCCTGAAGGGGACCTCCTGCCCCGCGGCGCTCGTGGAGCTGGAGTTCATCTCCAACCCGGCCGTCGAGCGGCAGTTGGGACAGCCGTCGCGGCAGCGCGAGCTTGCGGCGGCGATCGCGGAGGCCGTCAAGGACTGGGCGGGGAAGCATCTCCGCTGACACAGGTCTGTTGTAAAACGACCTGAGGCCCCTATAATACCGCCCAACATGCGCTCACTTTTCTGGTCCTCCCTGCTGCTTCTGGCGGCCTGCGGAGGCCCGGAGGCCAACGTCAAGAGCCAGGACCCCTACGAGCGCTTCCTGGGGGAGCGGGAGCTCGTGGGCCGCACAGACGCGGCCGCGATGACGCAGCTCGTGGGCTTCCTGGAGGATCCCCACTATCTCGTGGTCACCGGCGCCATCGAGATCCTGGCCGGCCAGGGCCGTCCCGAGTTCATCCAGCATTTCGTCCCCAAGCTCAAGCACAAGCATCCGCTGGTCCGCCAGGCGGCCTGCGAGGCGATCGCGACCATTCACGGCGAGGAGGGGATCCCCGGGCTCGTGGAAACGGCGAAGGATCCGGAACCCGGCGTCCGCCGCTCGGCCCTCCGCTCCCTGAGCCAGTTCCCCTCCCGGCCCGAGTCGCTGCGGACGCTCGTCGACGCGGTGGCGGACAAGGAACCGAGCGTGTCGTACCTCGCCCACCGGCTTCTCTGCGAGCGGACCGGCCGCAAGGACGTGAAGCAGACCAAGGAGGCCTGGGCCGAGGCGGTCAAATGAAGACCCATCTCGCGCCGGGGCGCCTCGACTACGACGGCACGCAGATCCACTCCCTCTGGGCTTACCGGACCTTCGGCGTCCAGGGCGACTCGATCGTGGCCTTCCAGGGCGGCTGCGACATCCCCTTCGCGAACATGGTGGACCTCGAGGACGTGATCGCGAAGTCGCGGATCGCGAGCCCCCTGATGCTCCACTTCATCGCGGAGCACTTCGACCAGGATCTCGAGAAGACGGTGCTGCGTCAGCGCCTGCTCGCGGCGATCGTGCGGGACGAGCTCGGCGGGGAGGTGCGGCGCCAGGGCGACGACCTCTTCCTCGGGACGGGGAAGCTGTCGATCTCAATCGCGACGCTGACGCCGGTCTCGTCCAAGATCCACTTCGGCATCAACATCGAGCGCGCCGTCGACGTGGGCGTGGAGACGCGCGCGCTGAAGGACCTGGGCGCGGATGCGGCCGACCTCGCGCGCCGCGTGCTGGCCCAGTACGCCGCGCAGATCGAGGGCATCCACGACGCCCGCACCCGGGTGCGCGGGGTGCCCTGAACCGGGATGAAATCCGAAATCCTAAATCCTAAATCCAAAAGAGCCCAACCCCCGACGGGGCCCGCGGCATGAGCCCGCGGGCGAAGCGCTGGATCCTCCATTTCCTCCGGATCGCCGTCACGGCGGTCGCCGTGATCGTCGTCGTCCGGATGATCCGCTGGCAGGACTACTGGCTGGTGGACGGGAAGTCCTACGACCTCGACAAGATCAAGCGGGTCTATCACTTCTCGGGACCGGGGCAGAACGTCGTCTGGGCGGACGGCCACGAGAGCTTCCACTCCTCGGCGGCCAGACGGGAGGGCTTCCTCTCCCTGTTCGACCATACGAACAAGCCCCTTTTCTTCGCGATGATGGCCGCGCTCCTCGTCCCGTTCTTCCTGCTTTCCCTGCGCTGGTGGCTGCTGCTCCGGGGCCACGGATTCCGGCCTCGCCTGGGCCAGGTCTTCTTCATCGGCGACGGATTAACAGGCACAGGTACAGGAGTACCGCAAGTTTTCTACGTTCCCAAGGGTGCGGTGCGGCTTTTTTTGGTGGACATTGATGGTTATGAGTGGGCAGATAATGGCGGGTCGTATAGTGTCGAGATCATGGCCGCGGGCAAGGTGCCGGCCGCGCCT
>JACQFK010000457.1 GCA_016200125.1 Planctomycetota bacterium | reverse complement strand
GCCTCCCAAAGGCTGCCGTGGGGGAACACCTCGAAGAAGGTCCGGAGGATCGACTGGAAGTCCTCGAGCGGCAGACGGTAGGCCTGGACCCACTGGCAGAACATGCCGCCCGCGCCGAGATGCTCCGACGCCATCGCGAAGAAGTCGCGGGTGAACAGGTTGGACATGCCGCTGATCCACAGATTGGACGGCTGCGAGACGATGACGTCGTAAGGCTCCCGGGCGAACTGGACCGCGTTGCGGCCGTCGCCCACCACGAGGCGGACGCGGGAGTCCTTGAGGACCTGCCGGTTCGCGTCGCCGAAGAACCCGGCGGCGCGCACTCCCGCGGGAGAGATCTCCACGCAGTCCACGGCCTTCAGGGGGTGGCAGGCGACGGCGCCGAGCGTCACGCCGCTGCCGAGCCCGATGACAAGCGCCCGCTTCGGATCCCGGTGATGGATCACGCCCAGGTGTCCCACGGTCCTCTGGGTGGGCATGTCGGAGGTGCCGGTCGACGCGTCGGCCTTGCCGTTCACGCGGATCGACAGGTTGCCGTCCTCGGAGCGGTGGACCGTCGTGAGCCCGTAGGCGTCCCAGTACTCGGCGAGGATCTTCGACTCGCGTCCCAGGTAGGTGCGCAGGTCCACATGCAGCAGGCCCGCGAGCTTCGCGTAGTCCTGGCCGTACAGGTAGGCGCCGCTGGCCAGCACCTTCGAATCCCAGGACGGCAGCATCCAGGCGACGAGCGCGGCGGCGGCGGGCGCGGCGGCGGCCAGGCGGAAGCGCGCCCCGGCGGCCAGCACGCCGGCGGCGACCGCGAGATTGACCGTCGCGGCGATGCGGATCGACGTCGCGAGCCCCAGCATCGGGACGAGCACGAAGGAAGCGGCGAGCGAGCCGGCGATGCTGCCGATCGTGTTCCACGAGTACACCGCGGCCACGGAGCGTCCCACCGCCCGGTCATCGCCCGCGGCGAGTCGGAAGGTGAAGGGAAACACGGCGCCGATCAGGAAGGTCGGGACGAACACGAAGAGCGCAATCAGCTTCGCCTGGGCCACCAGCAGGTCGTTGTAGCGGTTGTGGTACTGCTCCGCGGTCGGCGCCATGCGGATCGGAAGGTCGCCCAGGAAGGGGAGCAGCACGACGGCGCTGATCCCGATGAGCGCCTGGATCGCGGCGAGCGCGGCCTCGGGCTGCTTCGCGCGATGGACGAGGCGGGACGAGACGGCGCTGCCGGCGGCCAGGCCGAGGATGAACGCGGTCAGGATCAGCGTGAACGCGTAGACGGTCGAGCCGAGCGAGAGGACGAGCGAACGGGTCCAGGCGACTTCGTAGATGAGCGACGCGAATCCCGAGAGGGCGGAGACGACGAGGGCGAGGCGCCGCGGGGACGGTTCGGGGGCGAGCGACGCTTCGACGGCTCCGGACTTGCCGCGCGCCAGCGAGAGAGCCGCGGCGGCGATCGCCAGGTTGAGCCCCACGGCGACCCAGGTCGTGGCGCGTAGGCCGATCGAGGGAATGAGCAAGAGGCCCGAGAGCAGCGTGCCCGCGACGCCGCCGAAAGTGTTGATGGCGTAGGCGCGGCCCGCCTCGCCGGCGGCGGCCTGGCTGGAGTCCGACAGGAAGCGGGTCAGCACCGGCAGCGTGGCTCCCATGAGGGTGGTCGGCACCGCGAGCACGAGCCCCATGAGGATCACCCGGAGGGCGGCGTACAGAGGGCTGATCTGGCCCACGGAATTCCAGAGGAGATGGAAGAGCGGCTCGCTGGCGATGAGGAGGATCGGCACCAGGGCGGCCGAGAGGGCGATGCCGCCTTCGAGAAGGCCGTAGAGGCGCAGCAGCGCGGCGCCCGAGCGCCGGTCCGCCGCCTTGCCCCCGACCCAGGCGCCGACCGCCAGGCCGCCCATGAAGACGCCGACCACGGTACCGATGGCGAAGGTAGTGTTCCCGATCACGGTGCCGGCGACGCGGATCCAGACGACCTCATAGAGGAGGCCGCAGACGCCGGAGATGAAGAAGAAGGCCAGGACGAGGGCTCGCATGAAGGGGAAATTCTACCGCGATCGCCCGACAAAACGCACCGTCTATTTTGTCGGCGGCTAGGCGCTCGTGATCTTGCGGTAGGCGTCTCCCTCGTTGATCGTGGCGCGCTCGGGGCGGCCCTTGTGGAAGTAGACGAGCTTGGTGTGGTCCAGCCCCAGCAGGTGCAGGATCGTCGCGTGCAGGTCGTGGACGTGGAGGCGCGTGTCGATCGCGTGGAGGCCCAGCTCGTCCGTCGCGCCGATCGTGCGGCCGCCCGCCACGCCGCCGCCCGCCATCCACATCGTGAAGCCGTAGGGGTTGTGGTCGCGGCCGTCGCCCTTCTCCGACATCGGCGTCCGGCCGAACTCGCCGCCCCAGACGACCAGCGTCTGTTCAAGCAGGCCGCGGCGCTTCAGGTCCTTCAGCAGCCCGGCGATCGGCTTGTCCGTCTGGCGGCAGAGCTCCGAGTGGTTCTTCTCCAGGCCCGAGTGGGCGTCCCACTTGCTCCCCGCGCCCGAGTAGAGCTGGATGAAGCGGACGCCCCGCTCGACGAAGCGCCGCGCCAGCAGGCACATGCGGCCGTAGGCTTCCGTGCCCTTGTCCTTCATCCCGTAGAGCTCCAGCGTCTCTTCGGTCTCCCTGGACAGGTCGACCGCCTCGGGCGCCTCCGCCTGCATGCGGAAGGCCAGCTCGTAGGCCTTGATCCGCGCGTCGAGCTCGCTGACGTCCGCCCGCGGCTCGGCGTGGTCGCGGTTCATCCGGTCCAGCAGCGCGAGCTTCTCCTTCTGCCGGTCCTCGCCGATGCCCGGGGGCGTCGACAGGTTGGGGATCGGCTCGGAGCTCGCCTGGAGCCGGACGCCCTGGTAGACCGCGGGCATGAAGCCCGAGCCCCAGTTGCGCGGCCCGTTCACCACGGTCGCGGGGTTGTCCTGGAGGACCACGAAGGAAGGCAGGTTCGCGTTCTCGGTGCCCAGGCCGTAGGTGACCCAGGAGCCGAGCGAGGGCCGCCCCGCCAGCGTCGAGCCCGTGTTCATCTGGCAGACGCCGCCGGAATGGTTGATGCCGTCCTGGATGCAGGAGCGGATCACCGCCAGGTCGTCGGCGCACTCGCCGACATGGGGATACCAGTCGGAGACCCAGAGGCCGCCCTTCCCATAACGCGCCCACTTCCGCTTCGACGCGAGGAGCGGCGCGTTGTACTCGCCCATCGCGGTGATGACGGGCTTGAAGCTCGGCGGCAGCGGCTTGCCGGCCAGCTCGTTCAGCTTCGGCTTGGGATCGAAGGTGTCCATTGCGCTCGGTCCGCCTTCCATGAAGAGGAAGATCACGGACTTCGCGCGTCCCGCGTAGTGGGACTTCCTGGCCGACCCCTCCTCCGCCCCCAGGAGGGAGCTCATCGCCATCGCACCGAAGCCGGCGCCGCTCCTGGCGAGGAACTCGCGGCGGCTGGTCGGGATCTCGACGTGCGGGCGCTTAGTCAACATAGAGGAACTCATTCGAATTCAGGAGGACATGGCAGAAATCCACGAGGCCGGTTTCCGACGCGACGCCCGGGGCCTTCGGCATCGCCGGACGGCCCAGCGGCTTGACCCGGCCGTTCACTTCCTTGAAGAAGCCGGGGTCGTGCTCGAAGGTCCAGTGGCCGGCGATGACGTCGTTCGACGGGGCGCCGTCGACCAGCAGCAGCTGCTCCTGGGTCAGCGCCGCGCGGCAGAGGCGGACCTCGTCGATGAGGCCGTCCCAGCCGTGGACCTTCTGGCCGTCGCGGCCGCCGATCATGAACGCCGCCTTGGAGCGGGTGCCGCCCGTCACCTTGTGGCGGACGCTCGCCGTGCGGAGCGGCGCCTCGGGATCCGAGAGGTCCTGGAGGGTGAAGACGATCCCGCCCTCCCCCGTCTCGCCGATCTTCACGGCCGCCGACACGTAGTGCGTCTTGTGCAGCTCGAGGCGCAGGTCGGAGGCGACGACCTCCGTGCCGCCCTCGCCGGTCAGCTGCAGGATCAGGTTGCGCGGCTGATGCTTGGACTTCGCGCTCGTCACGCCGAAGGACCAGCCGGGTTGGTCGGGCTTCCCGCTCCACTGCGAGGCGATCACGCGCACCGCCGCGTCCTCGTAGAGCGAATCCAGGATCACCACCGCCTCGACGGTGAAATCGCCCGAGGGCAGCGCGGGATCCGCGTCGATGCAGAGCCGGTCCTCCATGTGCTCGCTGCGGAAGCGGGCGGCCTGCCCGCCGCGGTCGGGCATCGCCTGGACGAGCGGCAGATCGGCGGCCTTCGCGGCGGGCGCGAACTTCTCGAGGAACGCGACGCCGCGCGCGAGCTCATCGGGCGACGGCAGGCGGCCGAAGGCGATCCGGTACGCGGCGCGCACGAGGTCGGGGCTCGTCGACGCGCCCGCGGCCTTGAGTCGCCGCGCGAAGGCCTGGGCCCGCTCGAGAGGCCAGCGTCCGTTGATCATGAGCAGCGCCTGCGTCGCGGTGGTCGTCGAATTCCGCGCCGGGATGCTCGAGAAGGTCTCGGGGGCGTCGAAGGCGTCGAGCAGCGGATCGCGGGTGTTGCGGTGGACCTTGGTGTAGATCGTCCGGCGCGGGAGGTTCGGATCGACCGCGGGGCCGCCCATGTGGGAGTCGAACTCGCCGCTCGTCATGAGCATGGCGTCGCGCACGGCCTCGGCCTGAAGGCGCCGCGGTGCGCTCTTCCAGAGGAGACGGTCGTCGGGGTCCTTCAGCCGGCCCGCCTCGGCCGCAGGATGCAGCGCCGAGCGGCGATACGTGGCCGAGCCGACGATCAGCCGGTGCAGCGACTTGAGGCTCCAGCCGTCCTTCACGAGCCGTGAAGCCAGCCAGTCGAGCAGCTCGGGATGCGAGGGTTTCTCGCCGAGGCGGCCGTAGTCGTTGGCGGTGGCGACGAGACCCTTGCCGAAATGCTGCTGCCAGATCCGGTTGGCCATGACCCGCGCGGCGAGAGGATGGTCGGCGCGGGTGAGCCAGGTCGCGAGCGCGAGGCGGCGGCCGCTCGATTCCTTGAGTGACTCGATCTTCGGCGCCTCGGAGCCCAGCACGCTGAGGAAGGCGGGCGGGATCACGCGCTTCTCGTCGCCCGGAATGGACGTAGGCGCCGCCGCGGGTCCGACGTCCGTGACGACGAGGCCCGCCGGGAGCTCGTGCGGCTTCTCCTTGTCGAACTCGGCGAGCTTGCGGAGGAGCTCGGACCAGCGCTCGCGCGTCGCGCCCTTGATTTTCCCGTCGATCAGGGCCCGCTCGGCGATCACCTGGCGCTGGAGCAGGTCGGC
>JACQFK010000456.1 GCA_016200125.1 Planctomycetota bacterium | reverse complement strand
GCGCCTCGCGCTGTCCAGGCAGCTCTACTCCGGCATGATCCGGGCGATCGCCGTCAGCCGCCGCGTCGCCGTCCGCGAGTTCTCCTGGAAGACCCTCGACGTCGCCTTCGGCCCCCGGACGGAGCCGGAGTTTGCGGAGGCGGCGCTGCGCAAAACCGTCGCCGATCCCGCGGCCGACCCGACCCGGCGCCTCACCGCGGCGCTGAAGCTGGCCTGGATCGAGCGGCGGCCCGTCATCGATCTCAGCCGCCTCCGCATCGGCCCCGCGGACATCCTCCACCTGCCCGGCGAGCCCTTCGTGGAGTACCAGCTCCACGCGCAGAACGCGCGTCCGGACCGCTTCGTGGCGGTTGCGGGCTACGGCGACGCGGGCACCGGCTATATCTGCACCGATGCCGCGATCGCGGAGGGGGGCTACGAGCCCACGGCGTCGTCGGTGGGACCGCCCAGCGAGGCGCGGCTCAAGGCCGCGATCGAGGAGCTGTTGAAATGAACCGCCGGACTTTTCTCATGGCCGCGGGCGCGATGGCCGCGTCGCTTCCGCTCCACGCGCGGACCGACCTGCTGCGCGCCTGCGTCTACGGCCACACGAGCCGCGGCGGTTACGGTCACGGCCTCGACACCTGCTTCAGCAAGATGGACAACGTGAAGGTCGTCGCGCTGGCCGATCCCGACGAGAAGGGACGCGAAGCCGCCGCGAAGAGGGCCGGCGTGACGAAGACCTACGCCTCGTTCGCGGAAATGCTCGACCAGGAGAAGCCGGAGCTGGCGTCGCACGGGCCGCGCTGGGTCGAAAAGCGGCTCGAGATGCTGACGATCGCCGCGGAGCGCCGCGTCGACGTCTACATGGAGAAGCCCATCGCGCTCTCGCTCGAGGAGGCGGACGCGATCGTCGCCGTCACCGAGAAGCACAAGACGAAGATCGTCGTCGCGCACCAGAACCGGCTCCTGCCCCAGATCCTCTTCCTGAAGAAGCTCGTCGACGAGGGGCTAATCGGCCAGCTGCTCGAGGTCCGGACGCGCGGTAAAGAGGACAACCGCGCGGGGGGCGAGGACATGATGGTGCTCGGCACCCACTGCATGTACCTGATGCGCCACTTCGCCGGCGAGCCGCTCTGGTGCACGGCGCGCGTGACGCAGGAGGGCCGCGACATCACGCAAGCCGATCGCCGCGCCGCCACGGAGCCGCTGGGGCCCATCGCGGGAGACACGATCCACGCCACCTTCGCGTTCCCCAAGGGCGTCGAGGGCACGTTCGCCTCCCAGAAAGTCCCGAAGGGCGAAGGCGGGCGCTTCCAGTGCACGCTCTACGGCTCCAAGGGGATGGCCCACTTCGACATCGGCGCCGATTCCCAGGTCGTCCACCTGCCGGAGCCCCGCTGGATCCCGGGCAGGAGCGCGTGGCAACCCCTGCCCGGCGCGCCGTCGAACGATCATCCTTCGGGGATGAAGGGCACCCTGGCGGCGAACCGCTTCATCGTGGAGGAGCTGATCCGGATCCGCGGGACCCAGGAGCGGTCGCCGGTGGACATCTACGAGGCGCGGGCCACGCTGGAAATGATCATGGCCGTCTACGCGGCCCACCTGTCCGGCGGGCGTGCGACGTTCCCCTTGAAGGACCGAAAACATCCGTTGGGGACTCTCTGATGCGCTACGCCACGCTGCTCCTGCTGCTCGGCTGCTCCTCCGCCCCCGCGGCGGGCGGCGAGGGCTTCGTCCCGCTCTTCAACGGAAGAGATCTTACGGGCTGGGTTCGAGTCAACTGCGCTCCCGAGACCTTCCGCGCCGAGGATGGGATGATCATCACGACGGGGAAGCCGACCGGCGTGCTGCGCAGCGAGCGGATGTACGAGAACTACATCGCCGAGTTCGACTGGATGCATCTGAAGCAGCGGGGCAACTCCGGCTTCTTCGTCCACAGCGGCGCGTTTCCCGCGATGGGGACGCCCTTCACGAAAGGCCACGAGATCCAGGTGCTCGACGGGGACAGCACGGACGGGACCTGGACGGGCCATGGCGACGTCTTCTCGATCCACGGCGCGACCTTTGAGCCCGACCGGCCGCACCCGAAGGGCTGGATGCGCTGCCTCCCGAGCGAGAAGCGCGCGAATCCCTTCGGCCAGTGGAATCACTACCGGGTCACCGTGAACCACGGCTCGATCAAGCTCGAGGTGAACGGCAAGGAAGTGTCGGGCGGCTCCAGGTGCAACCCGCGCAAGGGCTACATCTGCCTCGAGTCCGAAGGCTCGGAGTGCCACTTCAAGAATCTCCTGATCAAGGAGCTGCCCTCCACGAATCCTCCGGAGTCCGAGATTGCCGAGGCCGACCAGGGCTTCACGTCACTCTATTCCGGCCTGGATTTCCGCGGCTGGAAGACGGAGACCGGAACTTTCGATCATTGGACCTCCCGCGACTGGAGGTTCGAAGGCTCGGGCAAGGGCGAGTCGGAACGGGACGCGCTCTATACCGAGAAGGAGTACCAGGACTTCAGGCTCAGCTTCGACTGGCAGAGCCCCAAAGGCGGACAACCCGTCCTGCGGCTCCGACACAAGATGGCCATCAAGTTTTCGGCGGAGGAGAAGCCCGGGATCTGGCACCGATACGAGATCATCGTTCAGAAAGGACGCTACTCCCTCGTGAAAGACGGGAAGGAAACGCCCTCCGAGGAGAAGTCGGTGCTCCGGATGAAAAGCCCCGTTGGACTCGAAGCCTCCGGCCAGCCCGTGATCTTCGCCAACGTCTTCATCAAGGAACCGTGATCACCTGCGCGTCGTGCGGAGCCACCAACGCGGACGGACTCTCCGCCTGCGCCCGCTGCGCCAAGCCGATCTCCAGGGCCGGCGCGGGCGCTTCGGCCCAGAACGCGATGCAGGACCAGCAGCTGCTGCGGGAGGTCGAGGACCGCCAGCGCCTCCGCCGGCGCCGCAAGATCCACGCGGTCACCGGAGCGGCGACCTTCTTCCTGATCAACATCCTGCTCGGCCTGCCGATGAGCCTGAGGCCGGTCAGCCTGATCACGAACCTGATCACCAGCCTCGTCTTCGGTCTGCCGATCGGCTGGATCATCAGCTGGCAGCAGGGCGGCGTGGTCCGGGGCGCCCTCCTCTCCGCGGGCACCTTTATCGTCGTCCGCTTGATCCTCGGCGGATTCGCCGTCGCGGCAGGTGAACAATCCGGCAGCGGGATGCTCATCTCCGCGCTCGCCTGGGGCATCGCCGGGATCATCCCGGGCGCCTTCATCGGGTTCCATGTCGAGTCCGACCACTAGTCCCCCATGCGCGCCCTTGTCCTCGCCTTCTTCTTCGTCAGCGGCCTCTGCGGCCTTCTCTACGAAATCGTCTGGATCCGTGTCGCCGGCACGGTCATCGGAAACACGACCCACGCCGTCGGAACCGTCGTCGGCGTCTTCATGGGCGGCCTTGCCCTCGGCGGCTGGTGGGGCGGGCGGCAGGCCGACCGGCGCAGCGGCGGGAAGCTCCTGGCGCTCTACGCCATGCTGGAGGGCGGCGTCGCCGTGGCGGCGATCGCGGTTCCCCTCCTGATCGCCGCCAGCGAGCCTCTCTTCCGCGTGCTCTGGAACGCGCTCGCCGGCGCTCCCGTGATCTACGGCTCGCTCCGCGTCCTCCTCGTCGGCGTCCTCCTGCTCGTCCCCACGACGCTCATGGGCGCGACGCTCCCCGTGCTCTCGCGCTTCCTCTCCTCGTCGATCGACGCCGCCGGGCGCGAAGCCGGCCGCGCCTATGCGATCAACACCTTCGGCGGCGTGATCGGCACGCTGGCCGCCGGCTTCT
>JACQFK010000449.1 GCA_016200125.1 Planctomycetota bacterium | reverse complement strand
TCGGGCGAGAGCTCGCGGGAACGGAACTTCCTCCCCGCCTCGACGATGGTCATCACGGGCGCAATTATATGCCAGGGAGGCGCGGAACGGCTACTGTGCTGTCGAGGCCAGAAACGCGCTCAGCGTCTCCACGTTGCGGCTGAACACCGCGCTGCTCAGGAAGCTGAAGCCGACGGCGAACTTCGGCTGTCCGACGAGCCCTTCGCCGTCATAGGTGCTGACCCAGCGGCCCTGCTCGTCCAGGGTCGCGAGCAGCTTCCTGGCCTCGGAGGCGAGGTCGGCGCTGCGGTCCGTACCGGGCAGGACGGTCCCCGCCTGCGCCGCCTTGAATTCATCCTCGATCCGATCGAGCCGGGACGGCTGCTTCCATCCGTAGTGCGCGGGGGCGGAGCTGTCGTCGTAAGTAAGCCGGTATTGCGCGTCCATGTACAGCGGCTTGTTCGTCTTCAGCTCGTAGTAGCGGGCCACGCGGCCGTCGGGCAGCGCCGACTTTTTCAGGTACTCGAGGGAGCGCGGGATGGGCTCGAGGTACTTCTTCTTCCCCGAAGCCTGCGCGATGCGGATCAGGGTCTCGATCACGTCCTGGGACTCCCAGCCCGTGACGGCCGGAGGCTCGAACTTTCTCGCCCAGGCCGGGTGCATGTCCTCGGTGTACTGCTGGGCCCAGGCGGGCTGGGGCTCCGGCATCTGGGCCAGGATCAGGAAGTCGCCGAGCCGCTCGATCGATTGCCCGAACTTCTCGTCCTGGTAGACCCGGCGGGCCTCGAGGAGGACGTTCAGAACTGCGGCCGCGAGCGAATCATTGAGCGTGTAGAGGTCCCAGTAGGCCTTCACCCGTCTTTCGGTCTTCCAGTCGTATTCCGGGAAGGACGCCTTCAGGACCGGCCGGGACGCGACCGGGGCCGTCCACACTTGCGGGAAAGCGCCGTTCGGAAATTGCGCCTGGAGCAGCGCATCGAGTCCGAATCGAGCCGCCTCGTGGATCGCCGCGTGCTTGAACTCCAGCGCCTCGTCCGCGAGGATCAGCATCCGCAGCGCCGACGGGGTCTGGTCGTCGTCCAGCGACGACGCATTCCAGTTCCCGCCCTTCCCGTTCCGGTACTTCCCGACGCGTCCGCCCTGCGGATGGAAGTCGATGTGGTTCGTCCAGCCGCCGGAGGCCAGCTGCCCGTAGACCAGCACCTCGGCCGTCTCGCGGGCGGCCTCCAGGAACCAGGGGTCCTTCGTCGCCGCGAAGGCCTTGAGGTACGCGAAGCCCACGGTCGGCGTCCCGGGCGGCTGGACCCAGACCTGGTCGGCGCCGGCCTTGCCCTCGCCCCAGCGCTGCCGGAGATCGAGGCTCGTGTAGTACACGTAGCCGCCGTGGCTCGCCACCTTGCCCCGGTAGTACTCCGCGGCCTGCTTCAGTCCGCGCAACGCCTCCTCCCGGAGCGGAGGCGCCTGACCCTGCACGAAGAGCAGGAACGCGAGCGTGATTTGCATGGTGCTAAATGGCCGCCCGAGGCCGGATCTCACCGGAAAAACGAGGCTCAAAACCCATTGAACCTGGGCGAAATCGGTCGAAAGATGGGCCTCGGAACGGCCGATAATACTCCTACCTGCAACAGGGCAAGGATGGAGAGAGGGAACGCATGGCACTCATCCCCGACCGGACGTTAGAGACCGTCACCGCCGCGGACATCCCCGGCGCGGAGACCGCTCCCGTGGCGTCCGTCCGCGAGATCCGTCGGAGCCCCACGGCGCTGATGGCGCGCATGAAGGACGCCCGGGTCACGGTGAGCGCCGACTTCGAGGAGGGCGACTGCTCGTCCTGCCCCTCCGTCCCCTGCCCGCACTTCTCCGCCGCGCTCCTGGCCTGGGTCAAGAAGCGCGTCCCGGTGCGCGAGCCCAAGCGGCTCGGCCTCGTCGACCGCCTCCTCTCCTCCCCGGGCTGGAAGAACGCCGATCATTTCGCCGCCGACTACTTCAAGGGCGCCGCGGGCGAAGTCGACGTCAAGGCCGACGGCTCCCTCCAGATCCGCCTGTCCGCGGGACGCCGCAGCGCCCTCTTCGAGCTGCCCGCCGACGACGCCCCCTCGTTCCTGTGGAACCTTCCCAAGGGGATCCAGAAGTCCGAAAAGCTGAAGTCCGTGCGCGTCTCGCGCAAGCCGATCTCGCCCGAGCTGCGCGCCGAGTACGACGAGCGGCGCCGCATCGTCCTGCGTCCCGTCTGGGGCCAGGGCGTGGCGCCCGGGACCGAATCGCGCTGGCACTTCGACGGCACGGCGTACCACGCGCTCGACACCGTCCCCCGCGATCTCAAGCCCTACTTCAAAGGCGAGCGGGTCATCGAGGAGGACGACATCCCGCACTTCATCGAGAGCGAGTTCCGCGCCCTGATGCGGCAGCCCTCCTTCAAGCCGAGCAAGGACGTGGAGGAGACGAAGGTCGCGCCAAAGCCCTCGCTCTCCGCCCTGCGCGTCCAGGCCGACGCCGGCGACTGGCTGGAGCTCGATCCGGTCTACATGGCCGGCGACGTGAAGCTGGCGATGAGCGAGATCCTCGCCGTCCAGGGCAAACGCAAGTACATCCGCAAAGGGAACACGCTGATCCCCGCCGACCCGGTCAAACCCTACGCCGGTCCGACGCGGATGCGCCGCGTGGAGTTCCTCCTCAACAAGCCGGACATTACGATCGAAGGCGACCTGCCGGACTTCGACCCGAACCAGTCGGATGCGCCGCCCAAGGGCTTCAGCGCGACGCTGCGCAGCTACCAGCAGACCGGCTACGACTGGATGCGCTACCTGCGCCGGGCGGGGCTCCACGGCGTGCTGGCCGACGACATGGGCCTCGGCAAGACCCACCAGACCATGGCGTTCCTGATGTCGACCTACGAGGAAGGCGCGAAGCGTCCCTCGCTGATCGTGGCGCCCACGAGCGTCATGGACTCCTGGATGCAGAAGATCAAGGACTTCGCCCCCTCGCTGCGCCCCTATCGCTTCTACGGGCCCGAGCGGCGCCCCGAGATCCTCCGGCTCCCCGGCCAGCGGGCGATCGTGACGACCTACACCGTTCTCGCGCGGGACATCGACATGCTCTCTTCCATGGAATGGGAGACGGTCGTGCTCGACGAGGCCCAGTACGTCAAGACGGCGTCGACCCAGTACGCGCAGGCGGCGAAGCGGCTGTCGGCGCGCACCCGCCTGGCGCTCACCGGAACGCCCATCGAGAACCGCCTCGATGAGCTCTGGTCGATCTTCCAGTTCGTGCTCCCGGGCCTGCTCGGCAGCCACCAGAGCTTCCGCGACCGCTTCGAGATCCCGATCGTCCGGAACAACGACATCTTCGCGCGGGAGAAGCTGAAAAGGCTGATCGCGCCCTTCAAGTTGCGCCGCGTGAAGAGCGAAGTGCTCCAGGACCTGCCGCCCAAGGTCGAGGACGTCCGGATGTGCGAGCTCTCCTCCCACCAGCAGGCGCTGTACCGCGCGCTGGTCGAGCGCGACGGCGAACGCCTGGCCGAGGAACTGCGGGACGCCGGCAAGAAGATCGATTACATCACCGTCTTCGCCGCGCTTTCGAAGATGAAGCGCATCTGCGATCATCCGGCGCTCGTGGTGAACGGACCGCGGACGATGGACCTGCACTCGGGCAAGTTCGAGGTCTTCAAGGAGCTGATCCAGGAGGCGCTGGCCAGCGGGCAGAAGGTGGTCGTGTTCACGCAGTACCTCGAGATGATGAACATCATCGAGGACTACCTGCGCCACCACCGGGTCGACTTCTCCGAGATCCGGGG
>JACQFK010000032.1 GCA_016200125.1 Planctomycetota bacterium | reverse complement strand
GGCACGCACAAGCTGGTCATGAACGGCCGGATCATCTGCTTCCTGCGGATCAAGGACGGTGACGAGAAGATGCTGGGCCTCTTCAACGGCCAGTTCCAGCGCTTCGTCGGCGTTAACGGCGTCGTGATCAACAACCCCGAGGGCTGGGACGGCTACAAGGTCGTCGTGGTCGACGAGCTGGTCCCGCTCCAGAAGGACGAGAAGTAACTCCCGACGGATTCCCGAACTCCGGCGATCGCCTCGCGGCGGCCGCCGGAGTTTTCTTTTTGGCGCGGAAGCCGGTAGCATTCGCTGCAGGGAGCCCGCCGATCGCAGGGCGCTCGCCCTGGTCTGTGCGCTTCCGGCGCTGGGAACGCTCAATGTGGCGATCTCGGCGGTCGCCTGGGGCTTCCAATCGACGGCGGCCAGGTCAGGGACCCTGTTCTGGATGCTGACGGTCTGTGCGGGAACGGCGGTCGGAGGGATCATGATGGCGGTCATGACCCTGGTTCTGCATCAGCGGCGCGCGTTCCTCGTCTGGTGCGCGCTGGCGTCGGTCCCGCTGTCCCTGCTGCCCGGCGCCGTGGGCCTGCTCCTGATGTGGCTTACGGGGAGGTAGGGGTTTGTCAGGGGACGTCAATCGGAGAGTTGTCGCCCGGGGGCGGGGGCTCCGGGAATAAGGCGCGCTTGCCCCGGGGTTCTCCCGGCAACGAGGGCCGTTCTAGCGAAAGGGCGACGAGAAGGGTCCCGATCAGGCTGAGGGTGACTTGGACCATCGCGTGCCAGATCAGCATGACGCTGTCCCCGATGCCGATCGCAGGGGCTTCGAAGACCCGGAGGAGGCTCGAGAGGATCCACCCGGCGGCCGTGGCCGCCAGCCAGGCGATCATCAACCCCTGCGCCCGGCGGGCCTGCTTCAGCGAGGATTCCTCGTCGGGGGCCTCGCGCCATGAGGAAATTGCGCAACAGAGCAACGTGATCCGGGAGGCGAAGAGGAGCAGGGAGAAGGTGACCAGCGAAACCGACGCGTGGGCCGCCAGCGCTCCAAGACCCTGGCCGGCTAGGCGGGCGGCTTCCGAAGGCGCGTAAAGCGCAAAGCCCACCAGGGCAGCCGCGGCGAAGAGGCGTCCGACCCGGGGGATCCGGGCATACTGGAGATCCTCCTGCCTCGCGACGGCGGTCCCCCAGAGGCCCGGCCCTGCGATCCCCAGGAGGATGCTTCCCAGGCCCTGCAGCGTCAGGAGAGCCCAGGACGCGCTCATCCAAAAATACACATCCTGGTAGCGGGCCAGGGCGGTGGCGGCGATCGCGGCGAAGACTCCCCAGAGCAGCCGCTGACAGGCGATCCGGGACGCGCCCTCAGAAGCGGCCAGCTGCAGGGCGATCGCCAGGCCCAGCAGGAGCGCCAGGTGTGGCAGATGGGTCATGGTGCGGAGCATGCTGCCGATGCTGCTTTCCGGAGCGGTGAGACGGAGCAGCAGGGAGCCCAGCGACTCGGCCGCCAGGACCAGGGCGAGCAGGGGAAGCCAGCGGACGAGCGCGCGGGGAGCCGTGTCCATCCGGAAGAGACTAGCCCGGGGTCGGGATGCGGCTGCTCGAGATCGGCCGGGTGAGGAGCGGCTGGGTGAGCGGATGGCTCTGGAGCGTCACTTCCGTCGCCAGCTCGCCCGCGCGGATGACCGCGGCGTTGTCCTCGAAGTCGAAGATGCCGTGCTCGGCGACGTGCGGCTGGACCAGCACGATCGGGGCCTTCTCGAAGTAGTGCAGGTTGTGGCGGACCAGCGTCCGCGACAGGATCGACTGCGACTGCTGCAGGATCGCCGCCACGCCCTTCTTTTCCACGTGCGTCGCGGGCACTTCGCGCGGCTCCAGATAGACGGCGATGATGAGGTCGGCTTTCGTGTAGACGGGCACCTTGACCGGCAGGACGTCCACCAGGCTGCCGTCCACGAAGTGGTACTCGTTGATCTTCTTGGGCGGATAGATGCCCGGCAGCGAGCAGGACGCGACGACGCAGTCGTGGATCGGGATGTCTCGGTAGCCTGGCATGCCCCAGATGACTTCCTTCATGCTGCCGAGGTCGACGGAGGTCACATAGAGCGGCCGCTTGAGATCGTCCCAGCGGTCGACGGGCAGCGTGCGGCGGAAGAAATCGTGGAGCGCCTTGCCACGGTAGAGGCTGCGGGAACGGCCGGCGCGCCAGATGAGGCCGAGCCAGTTATAGTCGAGGATGTCCTGGCGGCGGATCGAAAGGCCGATGTCCTCGATCTGGTCAGGGGAAAGGCCGCCGGCGGCCATCGCGGCGATGTAGGAGCCGACGCTGGTGCCGATGTATTCGTCGGGAATGATGCCGTGGCGGTGGATGGCCTTGAGCGCGCCGATATGCGCGAGGCCTTTCATGCCGCCGCCGCCGAGAACCACTGCGATCTTCATACTGCCGCCCCTGGCCCCTCTCTGGGGGGCCGTCCTATTAGACGCCCCCTTGCATGAATTATATCTGACTCCACACGGTTTCTACGACGATAACGCGGATTCAGCGAGGATAATTTGCGTCCAGATCCGCGCGGTAGGCGTCCACCTGGCGGGCGATTTCCCGGCGGTCCCAGCCGAGCCGCGCGGCCATCCGCTCGGCGACCGGGAGCGCCGCCGCCGCGCCCCGGTCCTCGGCGTAGAGAACCACCCGCAGGCGCCGACAGAGCACATCCGACACGCTCCGGGCCATCTCGCGGTCGACCGCGTGATCCACCTCGCCCCAGACGTAGGGCAGGCCGTCGATCAGGGGCTTGCGATCCGTAATGCTGACTGCTTCGGATCCGTAGAGCCGGGAGAGCGGATCGCGCGCGTCGGTGGCGAAGAGGTCCAGGGTGTGGGTCCGACAGCGGCTGCGGGTAAGCCGGTCAACGACCTCCTTCGCCATGAGCCGCCACGTCGTGAGCTTCCCGCCCGTGATGGTGATCAGGCCCGACTTGCTCTCGAAGAGGTGGTGCTCGCGGGAGGCCTTGGAAGGGACGTCCGCGCCGTCGAGAAGGAGCGGGCGGAG
>JACQFK010000448.1 GCA_016200125.1 Planctomycetota bacterium | reverse complement strand
GTCAGCCCGGCAATCAGGTTCTCGTCAAGGGCGTTCCTCACCTCGGGGCGATGGAGCGTCAGGGTCGTGACGCCGCCCGCGGAATCGACTCGCAGCGTTTTCATCAGATCACATTCGAAACACGGGTGCGCGGCTCTCGGGGATCGGGGCGTTCAGCGCCGCGGAAAGCGCGAGCGCGACCACGGAGCGCGTCTGCGCCGGATCGATGATGCCGTCGTCCCAGAGCTCGGCCGTGCCGTAGTAGGGATCTCCTTCGCGCTCGTACTTCGCGAGGACCGGCTCGGCGATCGCGCGCTCCTCCGCTGCGGCGAGCGTCTTCTCCTCGCGGGCCAGCTGCTCCCGCTTGACCTGGACGAGCACCGAGGCCGCCTGTTCCGCCCCCATGACCGAAATCCGGGAGTTGGGCCAAGTGAACAGGAATCGCGGGCCGTAGGCGCGGCCGCACATCGCATAATTCCCGGCGCCGTGCGAGGCGCCGACGATGACCGTTATTTTGGGGACGGCCGCGGTCGCCACCGCCTGGACCATCTTGGCGCCGTCTTTCGCGATCCCCCCCTGCTCGTAGCGCTTGCCCACCATGAACCCGGTGATGTTCTGGAGGAAGACCAGCGGGATCCGCCGCCGCGCGCAGAGCTGCACGAAGTGGGCGCCCTTGAGCGCGCTTTCGCTGAACAGGACGCCGTTGTTCGCGACGATTCCGACGGGGATCCCCCACCAGAGGGCCTGCCCGCATACCAGCGTGATCCCGTAGCCCGCCTTGAATTCGTGGAATCGGCTTCCGTCCACCAGGCGCGCGATGAGTTCGCGGACGTCGTAGGGATGCTTGGTGTCGGCCGGCAGCACGCCGTAGAGTTCCTCCGCGGGGTAGGCAGGCTCCTCGACGGGCGCCGAATCGATCGCGGCCGGCGTCCGGGAATTCAATCCCGCGATGATGTCGCGGCAGATCCGGAGCGCCTGATCCTCATTTTCCGCCAGGTGGTCGCTGACGCCGGATACCCGGGCATGCATTTCCGCTCCGCCGAGCTCCTCGGCGCTGACGTCCTCCCCGGTGGCCGCCTTGACCAGCGGCGGGCCGGCCAGATAGATCGTGCCGGCTCCGCGCACGATGATGTTCTCATCGGACATCGCGGGGACGTACGCGCCTCCCGCGGTGCACATCCCGAGCACGACGGAGATCTGGGCGATGCCCAGTGAACTCATCGTGGCCTGGTTGAAGAAGATTCTCCCGAAATGTTCCCGATCCGGGAAAACGTCGGCCTGAAGGGGCAGGAACACGCCCCCGGAATCCACCAGGTAGACGCAGGGAAGCCGGTTCTCGAGAGCGACTTCCTGGGCACGAAGGTGCTTGCGAATGGTCTCCGGGAAATAGGTGCCCCCCTTGACCGTCGAATCGTTCGCGACGACGACGCATTCGCGCCCTGAAATCCGGCCGATGCCCGTCACCAGGCCCGCCGAGGGCACTTCGTTGTCGTGCCGGCCCCAGGCCGCCAGCGGCGAGAGCTCCAGGAAGGGGGACTCAGGGTCGATCAGCTTGTCGATGCGCTCCCGAGCCATGAATTTTCCGCGCTTCCTCTGGGTCGCGACGGCGGCCTCCGACCCGCCCTGGCGCACTTGCGCCAGCCGCTCCCGGAGGAGCTTGGCGAGTTGCGCATGATGCGCGGCCCGGGCCTTGAACTCGGCGGACGCGGGATCGAGGCGGCTGCGGATGGCGTCCATACGATGAATCCTAGTCTACTGCATCCCCGAACCTCCGCCAAGCCTGCGCCGCCCACAATATGAACTATTTTCGTGAACGAGTCGGAATTACTGCCGACAAAACAGTCCCGACCCGCACTCCCCGAGTAGAGGGTCTCTTGTTGAGGAGAATCGGACATGAACTTGAGCTCCTACACGCGCCGTCTCGAAGCATGCCGCAAGCGCTGGAACCGCCGTACGGTCCGCTACGTGCTCGCGGTCGCACGGATCATCCGCGCCGCGAGAAGGGCGGCGAAAGACGAACGAAGGTGGGGCGAGTGGATCCGGAACGAAACTCGCATGAACCGGAGCACAGTCTACCGCTACCTGCGCGTCGCGGAGTTCCTTAAGGCAAATGTTGACCCAGGTCAACAATTGGCCTCCCTGAGCATCGTGAAGCTTTACGAGCTCTCCAGGCTGAAGAGGGATCAAGCTCGCCGACTGCTGAAGAATGGAAGTGCCAAGTCGATGACCGACATCTCCTTCCTCAGGCTGGTACACGACATCCAACCCAGGGCTAAGCATAGAGCCATTCGACCCAATCTCGTCAGAACCGTCGATTCGGCGCTGATCCGCCTTGAGCGCTCGATGAACCGATGGCAGCAGTCTGGACTTAGCATGCCCCTCTCGTGGCAGATGAAACTCCCGGTCCAAGCTGCACGCCATCGCTAGAACTCTGGAACGGATCCAACGCACGAGCGCGGCGGCGATGTGACGGCGGGGATCAGCGGGGGCGGCGGCGCGGGATCTCGTCCTGGAGGTACTTGACGATGTCGCGCGTGTCGGTTCCCGGGCCGAAGAGGCGGCCGACACCGAGATTGGCCAACTCCTGAGCGTCGTCGGGCGGGATGATCCCGCCGCCGCAGAGGAGGACGTCGCCCATCTTCCTCTCTTTCATCAGATCAAGGATCTCCGGGAACAACGTCATATGAGCGCCCGAAAGGATCG